>JAJBTR010000086.1 GCA_020860745.1 Lachnospiraceae bacterium
CATGTACCCGGAGACGGTATGGGGCTCTGCCTGCAGAATCTTCTCGGAATCAAGCGCGGCAACTACATGATGCTGACTTCCAACGGAATGAACGCCCAGGAATGTCTGGAGGCAGGTGTTGTCAATGAGATTGTAGAGAAAGACAGGATTGTGGAGCGCGCATGGGAGTTTGCCCGGACCTACATTATGACCAGAAGCCGCAGCTGCCGCCGCCTGACTCATTACATATGCGTACGCCCCTGGAAAGAGCTGATTGAACGCGATTTCCGCATCCATGTTCTGTCTGAGATGTATTCCTTCAATCTCTCCGGCTCCGCCCATGATTTCGATTCCATCAAGTATGAAGGAGAAGAATAATATTTCACATTGATAATTTACTCGGCAGAAACAGGAGGAAAGCATACCGCTTTCCTCCTGTTTCCTTTCATCAGTCACAGCTGTTATTTCTTTACCCCGACCCGGATAAAAAGGAATGAAAATTTTGCCGTTTTTCGCAAGTTTACGTTCCTGAGTACCTAATCACAGAGAAATACCGCCGCCTCCGTCTCATAAACCTTCACCGGCATTCCAAGCCTCTCTCCTTTCCGGAAGGGCGCTTCCCCGGCCAGGATCCGGTCCGTACACCTCATGAGTTCCGGAATGATCTCCGGCTCCAGAGGAAGCGTACCGTGAGAAGGAAATATTTTATCGTATTCCGAACGGCATGCCCACACCTTGTCCAGGCTTTGCCGGTAGCCGATCATATTCCGCATGGGACCAAACATATAAATATCGCCATCCTGGATGGAATCCGCGCTGTAAAGCACGCGTCCGCCGATATCCAGAAGCGCGATGCTGCCGGGAGTATGGCCTGGCTGGGTGATAACGCGAAGACGCCGGCCGCCCAGATTAATCACGTCGCCGTCCCAGACAGGGGTCGGAACCGGATGGGAAGCTCCCTGATAAAAATAGTTCACATACTCCGCCGGATGCATCAGCGCAGTTTCAAAAGCATCGTTGCCGGCGATATGGTCTGTGTCTGCATGGGTGGTAATAAGCTGCAATGGCAGATCTGTGAGGGACTCCGCAATCTCCCTGGCATTACGAATCGTCTTACCGCTGTCTATGACCAGTCCTTTTTCCCTGCCCGTCAACAGAAAAATCCTCACATCATCATCCTTAATCACCCATGTCCGGCTATCGATCTGTTCAATTCTGTTATTCATACGTCACGCTTACCTCCTGTCAGATACCATAAAAAAATGCTTTCCAGGCACGAAAACAGTCCATCTGCCTCTTTCCAATGCTATGCTTTAAAAAAACAGTCCGCAGCAGAACCAGGAAAGAATCAGGGGGAAAGACAATTTCGTCTTCCTCCCTGACTGACAATGGATCATTCTGTTTTTTATCAATTCTTTAATACTGCTTCTCTCACCTGTTTTACAATCTGTATGACCATCCATACGGCACAGCTATGCCGCAGCCTCAGAAGCCTCCTTTTCCGCTTTCACAGAAAGAGCCACATCTCTCCGGACAGACTGTCTCTCCAGGGCAACCGTTGCAATCAGAATTGCCACCAGTACAATTCCCTCAATGGTTTCCGAGATTGCTGTTCCCACCCCGCAAACCGACATTCCGTTCTCAAGGATAACAATTGTCACCGATCCGACGATAACCTTATAAAGTCTTGCCGAAAAACCGCCGGTGGTAAGAATACCGCCGAGGAATATCGCCATCTGCACTCTCATCTCAAGCATATTGCAGAGGGACATGGAACCGCTGCCTGTCTTCACGATAGCGGTAAGGCCAACGATACCCGCGCAGCAACCGGACAATACAAAACAGATAATCCGGATTCTGTCGACATTGATGCCGATAGCGCGCACCGTGCGCTCGTTTTCACCGATACACTTGCAGTAGAAACCGAACTTTGTGTTTCCGAATATGTAGGAGAAAAGCGCAACCATTCCCACAAGAAGAATCACATTGAAAACCGTGGATTTCAAAAATCCAAGATTCGAAGGCGCAGTCACCGTCGTCAGGACGGTCGTGATATATCCGGTGATTCCCTTTAATCCGATCAACAATGACAGGGTAACCATAAACGAGCTTACATGCAGCTTTGTCACGATCAGGCCGACGCTCAGTCCGACCATGGATGAGAAAATATTCGTGATAGGAATCGCCAGCCACTGGACTGAGGTATCCATCACAATCCACGCCGCGATGGTCGCGCACATGCCGGCGCTCGCGCCGACGGAAATGTCAGTGCCGCCGATCGATACTACCATGAGAACACCCAGACCACCGATCATAGGCGCGATACAGTTCTGCAAAAGCAGCTTCAGATTGTAAGCTGACTGAAACTTTGCCCCTGAAGCGACATCAAAGAAGATAAACATACCAACCATAATGATAAACGGGAACAAATCCGCAAATCGAATATTCTTAAGCTTTTCTCTCATAACATCACCTCAATTATATCTTCCTCTGCAAAACCGGAGCTGCGTTTGATCTCTCTTTTGACCTCTCCGTTCCTCATGACAACGATGTTATCCGCCATACCTCTCGCTTCGCTGAGCTCGTCGGTGATCATGATCGTCCCGACTCCCTTCTTTTTGGCCTGCCTCATACACTCATAGATGTAAGCTTTTACACCCACGTCCACGCCCCGGGTCGGGCAGTCGACAATCAGGATATGCAGATCCTTGCCCAGCCATCTGCCAAGGTTGACCTTCTGCTTGTTTCCTCCGGACAGACCGCTTACGTTCTGGTCAATCCCGATGCACTTAACGCTGAAATCTTCTTTGTTCTTCTCCGCAAACTTCCGGATATCCGCCATCCTCAACCTGCCGCCCTTCTGAACCAGATCTTCCGCCGAGGGGAGTGAAAAATTCGCCATAATGGAAGCATTCATCATCATTGCCTCACCGTCGCGGTCTTTCGGAACATAAGCCATCTGATGCTTCAGAGCCGTAATTGGTTCTTTGATCTCAATATTATCCAAATCGAGTCTCACCCTGCCCTCTTTTAATGGCATCAGACCGTAGGCAATCTGGCCGACGTCATGGATACCGGAATCCGACAGTCCGCAGAATGCAAGGATCTCTCCCCTGTGCAGCTGCAGATTCAGATCTTTGATACCGGACTCCGTCGAGACATGATCCAGTGAGAAGATCACGTCATTCTCATCATAATCGTCCTCCCAGTCCTCACGGTAATAAGAACCGCTCAGCTCTCGTCCGATCATCTTGTTTCTTAAAATATCCTCCGTCAGACCCTCGCTGCTGACCGTCTCAATCAATTCGCCGTCGCGGAGCACAGAGATGGAATCGGTCAGCATGATCTCCTCCTCAAGGTCATGGGAAATCAGTATGACAGAGCATCCCTCTTCTTTCATCTTCCTGATCAGAGCATACAATCCTTCCCGGTTATCGTGGGAGAGGGACTGGGTCACCTCATCGAGAATCAGCACATCCGGATCAGCCGCCAGCGCACGGATCAGTTCAACCATCTTGCGGTTCTCGATATTCATATTGGCCGCCACACGGCCGAGCTTCGGCTTCGGAAGTCCCCACCGTTCCGCAACGGCGTTGGCCTGCCTCTGCAGATCGTTTGTGTTGATAAATGCTTTGGTCTTTCCGAGATACGCGTTGATACCCGCCGAGAGCCCGCCGATCATTCCCAGCTCCTGCACGACCATCGCAATCTTATGGTTGTTGGCGTCCAGCGAATTCTGCGGCTTGTACTCCTTTCCGTTCATATACATTGTCCCGGAATCGCTTTCCAGAATTCCCGCGATCTGGGAGAGCAGCGTAGATTTGCCGGATCCGTTCTCACCTGCAAGCCCGCGCACCTCGCCGCGCTTTATCTCAAAATTGATATTGACATTCGCATGCGTAACACCAAAACTTTTATTCAGATTTTCAATTTTTAACAATACTTCACCCATCTACTTCACAACCCCCTTTACTCCACGCTGCGCCAGCGCTGCAAACGCAATAACCACAACACCGAGGCAGAAGTCTGTGAGGGTACCGGAAGGTACGCCGAACATGGTCAGAATATTAAAGATCAAACCAATGATAAATGCGGCGATCGGTATCGCAAGCACTACATTGATCATACTTGCAAGAGCCAGAGCAAGCAAAGCGGCAGCCATCGGCTGGAAAATCGTACTCAGGCTCGTCATACCGGACTGCGGAATAATAAACGTATTATAGCATTCCTTGATGACGCCGGCGAACCCGAAGAAAGCTCCGGCCACCACTCCCCCGAGGATCAGCGCCTTGTTGACGTTAATTCCCATGATCTTCGTAACCGCCTCATTTTCTCCCGCGGCACGGTATTTTATACCAAGAGAGGTATGATTAAAATAAATGTACGCAATTACAATTGCAACACCCCAGCAAATGTAGATGGCAGGCTTCTGGCCAAGCACACGGACATCATCGTTTATTACAACGGTAGACTGGCCGTGGGCCGCCTGAATTTCCGAGTATTTCATCGTGATAGACTCATACACCATCAACATTCCCAGACCGGTGATCCAGGGTGGAACCTTAGAGAATCTGTAAACCGTAAAGTTCAGAGCCATACACCCCACGCCGATCAGCACGCCGCATATGACCATCGGGACGATTCCGGCGGCATTTCCCACGATACCGGTAACGGTACCGGCAAGAATAATCACGCCGCCCGGAGAAAGGTCCGTGATATTTCCGGAGAACAGAATGACAAAACCGACCGCAGCTATCGTGTTGGCAACACAGCCGGCCCAGACTGTCATAAGGTTTTTCGGCCGAAGCAATAAGCCATCGAGTATTACATTAAAGATGATCAGAACGACTATGATCGCAGCTGCTATGATCAGCATCTGGATCATTCCCTTTCTTGTTTCATCTGACATAATTTTTTTCTTCATGTGTTTCCTCCGAATATGAGCCGGCGCAGATCGCCGGCCCATCTGTGTGATCACTTTAAATTATCTGCTGTAACATAGATTACTGCCAGCTGATATTCTAAACAAAATCCGCATGATCAGCAATTTTACTGGAGTCCCGCATACTCCATGACATAATCAGGATAATTCTGTGCGAACTCTTCGAATGTCTCCAGGGATACATCCTCGTTATATCTCCAGAGCAGGTTCTTCAGCTGGTCCTCTGTCACGAAGCAGCTTTCCTCTGCATACAAAGCCTCAAAGACATCCACGTTGGACGCGTCAACCGTGTACGGCTGTAAATCGTCGATAATTGCACAGTTTCCGTCCTCATCCAGAATCGGATGTCCGTCCAGATAGTTAATCAGAAGCGCATAGCCAACCGCTCCGCAAATCTGGTTGCCGCCGGAGATCGCAATGCACTCGCCGCTCTTAATGTAGTCAAGGCAATCCGGAAGGATATCTGTTCCGTAAATCACCATGTTGTTGGAATCATCACCCGCTACGACGCCGCAGGCAGCCTGCGTATACTCACCGCCGGAACAGAAGACGATCTCCGCATCCGGATTGGCGCTGATCAGGTCGTTTGCACGCTCTGTCGCCTGGGAAGGATCATCGCAGTGTACTACCTGCAGAATCTCGCCGCCGGCAGCCTCAAAGGCGTCAGTAAAGCCTTCGGTACGCTTTACATGCTTGTCATCGGTCAGACCTGCAGAGAGGATGATGGCCTTGGTCAGTCCGGACTCTCCGGCCAGCGTACCCATCTCATATCCCATCTGATAAGAATCGGGGAGAATCCAGCCTGCAAACAGCGGATCCTCAACAATCGAGGCAAGGACGTCCTCATCTGTCATAATGTCATCGATCCAGACATAAGGTACATCACCGGCGTCAAGCGCTTCCGTGCAGCTGGCGAACATTTCCTGGAACACGTTCATCAGCAAAAGTCCGTCGGGACCGGAAGCGATCAAGCTCTGGATATCGGATACAACCTGATCCATAACAGCCTCATTGTTTTCTACCGTCTGCTCCATCCCAAGATAGCCAAGGAACACATCGCCGCAGTGTACGGATGACTCCTGCGGATAAGCGCCGCTGCTCCACTGGTTTCTCGCAAAACTGTAGACTGTCGATACGGATGCGTCTCCGGAATCTGAGGATGCCTCCGTATCAGATGTCTCCGCTGCCGCTTCACTGACATCGGTGTCCGTTGTCTCCTCTGTGGTGCTGCTGTCGGAACTTCCGCATCCTGCCAGCAGAAGCGTCGCCATTGAAGCCACCATCAGGGAGCTGACCACTCTTTTTACTACCTTTCGTTTCATGTTACTTCCTCCTTTTATGTATTTTATATATGCGTTTGCGAAACGCTGCAGCCCTCATAAATCAGGCTTTACCTCAATATAGAACCGAAAAACTTACTGCAATGTCATTAAGCCGCCGTCCGCATAGACACGCTGGCCGCTGACAAAAGCGGACGCGTCCGACGCAAAGAACAGGGCAATGCCCGCGCAGTCTTCCGGCAGCCCGATCCGCCCCGCAGGCACTCTCGCAGCCGTGCCGTCGCGCAGCTCCGGATTCTTCTCAAAGATCGGCTTCATCATCTCGGTCTCCGTCATGATAGGCCCGATGCAGTTTACAGTGATGCCGTACTGGGACCATCCGGCAGCCAGGTTCAGGCTGTAAGCATCCACCGCACCCTTCGTCGCACCATAGCAAACGGAAATATCAGACATTTTCGCCCGCACCGCGCCGATGGAGCTGACATTGATAATCCGTCCGTATCTCTGCTCAACCATCATTCGTCCGAAATATTTGCAGGTAAGCATAATGCTCTTTACATTGGCGTTGAACATCTCATCCCACTCCGCGGTCGGATGATCCAGCGCGGAAAACTTCTTATTTACGCCCTGGGAATTGACCAGAATGTCAATACCGCCCAGCGCTTCCGCTACCTTTTTGCTCATCTCTTCCACTGCCGCCTCATCATTGCAGTCCGCAGCGCAGCAGAATACCTCGGCTCGCGTGTTTTCTTTAATATGAGTAGGTTTT
>JAJBTR010000045.1 GCA_020860745.1 Lachnospiraceae bacterium
TCAGACAGCGCCTGAATCAATTCCTCTCTGACCATTTCAGAGCTCCTCTCTGCATACGTTCGAAAGGGAGAATCTCAGGGAACACAGTTTGCCGCATGCTCCATCGCATTAAGAACTTTTTCCACACGCAAAGATGCATATCGAGATTCCCGGATTTCTCATCGTATTGCCAGTAAAATGAAACACAAATTAAAACGGTGGTTCGTATGGAAGTTAATGCAGAAAATAAGACTTTCAGAAAATAGAAAGACTGTATAAAAACTACTGCAATAAATCATTTAAAAGAAATATACTGCTAAAAGAATTATACTGTCTTTGCTCAGATTTGTAAAGTATTAATTCAGATTATTAAGATATTATCAAGGCATCCCTGCAGATATTTCAATAGAAGAAACGGTAAGAAAGCATGGATTCAGATAGCGTGACGCTAAACATCCGGGGGATGTTTAGCGCCGACCGGAACAGAGTGTAGACCGGCGAGGCTTTCAGGATCTGTTCATTTCATCAACGGCGATAACACGACTTTGCCGGCGCGCCGCGTCTCATCCATAAGGATAATCCGCTGGTTTTCCGAACCACGAAAAGATAACATCAGATTCTTCTGTTCCTCAATAAATGGGCCATCCACAAGGACGTCGATATATCCCAGTAACTCTTCCGTATACGCCGTATATTTTTTTCCGCCCTCCGCCAGGTCGGTCTCCAGCAGATAACCGGTGAACGCCCATATGGTTTTTTCCGGATACATCTGCTTTACCTTACGGACAAAACGGATCAGCCCTTCCTGGTTTTCCGGCTCAAATGGATCACCGCCAAGTAATGTCAGCCCTGATATATATGACGGTTTTAGCTGCTCCAATATCTGTTTTTCCGTCTCTTCCGTAAATTTTTCTCCATTACAAAAATCCCAGGTATCCGGCTGAAAACAGCCTTTGCAACGGTTCCTGCAGCCGGATACAAAGAGGCTGACCCGGACGCCGGGTCCGTTTTCCGTGCTGAATGCTTTGATTCCAGAGTAGTACATATCATTCTCCATATTCACATTGAAAAGGTCACGGAACAGATATCCGGGTCTGCTCCATGACCTTTTATTTCATCAGTTATCACAGGTCTTCTACAGATGCAGCACTCTTTCCTTAATCTCCTGCGTCCGTCCCTGGTTCCAGAACTGGGTACCAATGTAGCCGCAGGTCCGCCGCGCCACATTCATTGTGTTCTGATCCCGGTTGCCGCAGCTCGGGCACTCCCAGAACAGCTTTCCGTCCTCCTCCTTAATCTGAATCTCACCGGTGTAACCGCACCGCTGGCAGAAATCACTCTTGGTGTTCAGTTCCGCGTACATAATATTGTCATAAATATACTGCATCACAGCGATCACGGCGTCCAGGTTATTCTGCAGATTCGGTACCTCGACATAGCTGATCGCGCCGCCGGGGGAGAGTGCCTGGAACTGTGCCTCAAATTTCAGCTTCTCAAAGGCATCAATCTCCTCTGTCACATGGACATGATAGCTGTTGGTGATATAATTCTTATCCGTCACGTTGGGGATCACACCAAACCGCTTCTGCAGGCATTTCGCAAACTTATAGGTGGTGGACTCCAACGGCGTCCCGTAAAGGCTGAAGTCGATATTGTTCTCCGCTCTCCACTTCGCGCAGGCATCGTTCATGTGCTGCATCACCTCGAGGGCGAACGGCGTCGCCGTCGGATCGGTGTGAGACTTGCCCGTCATGTAGCGCACGCACTCACACAGTCCCGCATAACCAAGGGAAATGGTAGAATAGCCGCCGTAAAGCAGCTTGTCGATGGTCTCGTCTTTTTTCAGACGGGCCAGTGCCCCGTGCTGCCACAGAATCGGCGCCACGTCAGAAGGCGTACCTTTCAGGCGGTTATGCCGACACATCAGCGCACGATAACAAAGATCCAGCCGCTCATCAAAAATCTGCCAGAACAGATCCATCTTTCCGCCGGAGGAGCAGGCAATGTCCACCAGATTCAGCGTCACCACGCCCTGGTTGAAACGGCCGTAATACTTCGGTTTTCCGGTCTCGGGATCCACATAGGGTGTCAGGAAAGAACGGCAGCCCATGCAGGTATAGCAGTGACCTTCCCCATTCTTGTCGACTTTATTCTGAATCATCACTTTCTCAGAGATATAATCCGGAACCATGCGCTTCGCGGTGCATTTTGCCGCAAGCTGCGTCAGATACCAGTAGGGAGTACCCTCGCGGATATTGTCCTCCTCCAGCACATAAATCAGCTTCGGAAACGCGGGAGTGATGTACACGCCTTTCTCATTCTTGATGCCCTGGATCCGCTGTTTTAACACTTCCTCCGTCACCATGGCCAGATCGTCCCGCAGCTGTCCTTCCGGCACTTCGTCCAGATACATAAAAATAGTGATAAACGGCGCCTGCCCGTTGGTCGTCATCAGTGTGATCACCTGATACTGGATCATTTGCACGCCCTGCTTAACCTCCTTGCGGACACGCATCTCAGCGACGCGGTTGATGGTCTCATCGTCCGCCTCAATCCCGTTCTGTTCAAACTCATAGGCAACCTCTTTGCGGTACTTTTCCCTGCTGACCTGGACAAAGGGAACCAAATGTGCCAGGGAGATACTCTGCCCGCCATACTGGGAGCTGGCAATCTGCGCTACGGCCTGAGTCGCCACGTTGCAGGCCGTGGAAAAACTCTTCGGCTTTTCAATCATGGTCTCGCTGATGACCGTACCGTTCTGCAACATATCCTCCAGATTTACCAGGCAGCAGTTGTGCATGTGCTGCGCGAAATAATCCGAATCGTGGAAATGAATCAGACCCGCCTCATGAGCCTCCACGATGTCCTGGGGAAGCAGGAAACGCTTCGTGATATCCTTGCTCACCTCGCCGGCCATGTAATCGCGCTGCACACTGTTGACCGCCGGGTTTTTGTTGGAATTCTCCTGCTTGACTTCCTCGTTGTCAAATTCCAGAAGGCTTAAAATCTGCTCGTCAGTGGAGTTGGCCTTGCGGACCAGTGCCCGCTTATACCGGTAAGTGATATAGTTGCGGGCAACCGAGAACGCCCTCTGGTTCATAATCTGGTTCTCCACAAAATCCTGGATCTCCTCCACGGAGAGCGCCCGGTTCATCCCCTCACAGATGGTGCGCATATTCGCCGAAATCACGGCAATCTGCTCCGGCGTCATCCGCTCCATATCGGAAACGCTCTCATTGGCCTTTACCACAGCCGCTGTGATTTTGTCCAGATCAAAGGGGACTTCTACCCCGCTTCTCTTGATAATCTTCATATGACTTCTCCCTTCTGGTGATGGCACTTCTTTAGAAATAAAGTGTCGCCCTGCGACACTTCGCGCGAGCGGTTGCATCGCAAAATTTCCTTTCCGCAACGCATGCGGCATTGTGAGATTCATTCTACTATATCTTGTGGTTGAATTCAAGAAAAAATTCTATATCTGGTGTTTTTTGGTAAAATTGCATAAGGAAAGCCGGTGACCTCATCTGTGTCGCCGACTTTCCTTTTCTTCGCAATTTTCCAAATGCGGATAACAGGACTCGAACCTGCACGGTCTCCCACTGGTACCTAAAACCAGCGCGTCTGCCAATTCCGCCATATCCGCATATGATAAAGCAGCTATCATTTCATGCTTTGCCTTTCCGCAACCGCAAAACCGTATGCTGTTACAGTATAGCGAAAATCCGCTCCGATTTCAACTGATTTTTTAACAAACCGGAAATAAACGCTTACCCCGCCACCCTGCAGGGCAGGCCGGTCTGTTCCTCCATTTCGCGGCAGACCGCATCCATCTGCGTATACTTCGCCGCAGGTTTCAGCTGCACAGACCGGAAAGACGGCAGATAGGAAGGCATTTTGCGCAACTCATCTGTAATAATCAAATCTTTTCCCATCTGCATAGTTTTGTCCTCTGTTTTCTCTGTTTTATGTAAGAATTCTTTTGTTTTTTTATTTTACAATTCCAACCACCGTCTTTTCCCGGCTCAAACAGTTCAACTAACCGAATTATGACACACCCCAAATGGATCCGCTACATATAAACCCTCATAGGCTCATCCGGATTACCGCCCCGGTATTTGAACCCATTTTTCATACTCTTAACCCAGTATTTCCCTGCAGAATATCCTGCAAAAATCACTTACCTCGCCGCCTCTGACCGTGTCTCCCGATTTATTCAGCAGGTTCATCAATGACCACAGCCAGTAAAGGCAGCTGTAATGTATCATATACTTTTCATCATATTCCCGGCCTGTCGCAATGTTTTCCTTTTCCGCCTTGTCTTTCAGCTTTTCAAACGCTGCACAAAGATATGCCATTTTCCGCTTTTGCACTGTTTTCTCATCCTCCCGTGCCCAGACGGGAACCGCCCTGTGCTTCAACGCCAGATAGACAGACCGGTCAATTTCAATGCTTTCCGTATCAAAATAATCCTCCAGGTATATCTGTCCCTCCTGTCTGATTGTCCCGGTCTGGGGGTAATCTTTCAGCCATTTTTTCTGCTCTTCCACAGTCTCCATCCCGGCTCTCAGCATTTCCTGTTCCCTGCGCATACAGCACTGTTTATACTTTCTCCCGCTCCCGCAGGGACAGGGATCATTTCTCCCGATTTTTACAGCTTTGACTGCCTGTCTGCTTTTTTGCTCCTCACGCATTATCGCACGGTACAATTCATCCATGCGTTCCGACTTATCCTCCGAATCATCATTCTCATCCGCAAAAAGCGCCCAGCTTTTTAATGACATTACATCGATGGATTTCCGGCAGAACTCCTCTTTTCTCTCATAAGAAAACATATCATCAATATAACTGTCATAGCTTCCGGCTACTCCCAACTCCACATAACCCAACTCAAAAAGCTGCCATAATTCGGAACGCATACCCCAGAAATGCAGATCACATATTGTCTGCGCAATAACAGTTGAAAAATAATCCTGTTCCAGACCATTCTCTATTATCCGGCGGAGAAATTCTTCAAAATGCTTCCTTTCCACCCGCCCATCCAGGTAAAGCTGCGCTTCCACGTCCAGCATGGCGGCTCTGGCATACTCGTCTCCGGGATGATTTAGAATATGTGTCTCAAGATTTGCAAAATCCCCGTCAAATGTAAGGTACAGCACATCATTTAATCCGCTTGTTACCGTATCTCCGATCAGATAATCAAGCGTATCCTGATCCAGCGAAGCCAGATCCAGCAGAACAGGGAATGCTTCCTCATACTGAAACTGTCCCAACAGAAACATGGCATAAAAATGCAGCTGATACTCTTCATCCAGATCCTGTTTCTCCTGCAATGCCTTTTCCACCGCCTCTATAAGGCAGGGAACTGCCTCCTCCTGATTCTCAATAATCACATGAAACGCTTCTTCCGGAAATTTTTTCCGAACGGTACGTGATATCTCTGATTGCCTGTAATATAATTTCTGATGCCATAGCTCATCTGCTCCTCCTGTGTTCTCAGCTCATGATAGTATTGTACCACGGAACACGGCCAGACACTACCCACTTATTTTAAAACCATACCCTTTTTTCATTTTACACCACAGAAAAACAGAGACTTCCACACCAAATACAGGCTGTGTATGTCTCTGCCTCCAAAAAAGATTCTGTTAAATCTTACATCGACTTAATTCTCTCCAACGCCGCCAGCGTATTCTCATAGGTACCAAACGCCGTCAGGCGGAAGTATCCCTCTCCGCTGGGTCCGAACCCGGAACCGGGCGTGCCAACCACATTGGCCGTCGCAAGCAGATAGTCAAAGAATTCCCAGGATGTCATCTGATCCGGCGTCTTCAGCCATATGTATGGCGCGTTGACTCCGCCGAAGACCTCATATCCGGCCTCCTGCAGCCCATTCTTGATAGCGGCGGCATTCTTCATATAATAAGCCACCTGTTCTTTCAGCTGAGCTTTTCCAGCTTCACTGTAGACTGCCTCACCGGCGCGCTGCACGATGTAGGGAGCGCCGTTAAACTTGGTGCCGTGGCGCCGCGCCCACATGCCGTGCAGAGCGACATCGCCGCACTTTAACTCCTTCGGAACCACCGTATAGCCCAGGCGGACTCCGGTAAATCCGGCGTTCTTGGAAAAACTCTTCAGCTCAATCGCGCAGGTTCTCGCACCCTCGCACTCGTAAATGGTGTGCGCCACATTGTCCTCGGAAATATACGCCTCGTAGGCGCCGTCATAAAGGATTACCGCTCCAACCTTATTTGCATAATCCACCCACTCCTGCAGCTGATCTTTCGTGAGCGTAGTGCCGGTCGGGTTATTGGGCAGGCAGAGGTAAATCATATCCGGCGCCGTTTTTGGGAACTCCGGCACGAAATTATTCTCTTTCGTGCAGGGCATGTAGATTACATCGCTCCACATCTCCGTAGCCGGGTCATAGGTACCTGTCCGTCCTGCCATGACATTGGAATCCACATACACCGGATAGACCGGGTCGCAAACCGCAATCTTATTCTCCACAGAAAAAATCTCCTGGATATTTGCAGAGTCACTCTTCGCACCGTCGGAGACAAAGATCTCATCCGGGCTGATGTCACATCCTCTTGCCCGATAATCATTCTCCGCGATGGCATTGCGCAGGAACTCATAGCCCAGATCCGGCGCGTATCCGCGGAACGTCGCCGCATTACCCATCTCATCCACCGCTCCATGAAGCGCCTCAATGATGACGGGAGCCAGCGGCTGGGTCACATCGCCGATGCCGAGACGAATCAGACTTTTCTCCGGATTCGCCTCCTGATACTCTCTTACTTTTTTTGCGATTGTACTGAACAGATAGTTGCCCGGCAGCTTCTGATAATTGTCATTGATTTTAAACATGGTCTGTCCTCCTTTAGTTTACCGCTTTTTGAGTCTTATAAAGTATACAGGGCTACCCGCAAAAACTCAGCTGCTAAAATAGGCCGGACCGGGTTGTTTCCAGAACTTTTTT
>JAJBTR010000150.1 GCA_020860745.1 Lachnospiraceae bacterium
CGCGGGCGGGAGTAGCTTCATACAGAGTCGCCCGGCAGCCGTCTTTCTTTGCTTTACTCCGTGGATTCCACGAACAATGAGGTAAAGCGCCGGGCGGAGGCCGGAGCCGGACAGGGGCTTCTGGTCATCGGTGAGCAGCAGACGGCGGGGCGGGGCCGGCGGGGCCGAGCATGGGAATCCCCGAAGGGTGACGGGATTTTTATGTCTCTTCTGCTGAAGCCGGACATCGCACCCGGTCACGCGTCCATGCTGACGCTGGCCATGGGAATGGCTGTCCGGGATGCGCTGGATGCACTGGGTGTACCGGATGTGCAGATTAAGTGGCCGAACGATATTATCTGTTCAGGGAAAAAGGTCTGCGGCATTCTGACAGAGATGAGCGCGCAGGTGGACTATATCAATTATATTGTCGTCGGCGTGGGAATCAACGTACACAACCGCGACTTCCCGGCGGAGGTGGAGCATATGGCGACCTCTGTGTTTCTGCAGACCGGCAAACAGATCTGCCGGGCACAGCTTGCGGCGGAGTGTATGCTGCGGTTTGAGCAGTATTATAAAGTGTTTTTACAGACTGAGGACATGAGCGGCCTCCTGGATATATATCAGTCACACCTGGTGAACTGCGGCAGGCAGGTGCGTGTGCTGGATTTAAAAAAGGAGTTTACCGGCGTGGCGCGCGGGATTAACGCGGACGGGGAATTGCTGGTCGAGACGGAAGACGGACTGCGGTCTGTTTCCGCGGGGGAAGTATCCGTGCGCGGGGTATACGGATATGTATGATATAATGAGCGCAAGCGAGTCAACGTGCTTGCACGATTGACGAGCGGCGAAATGCGATCATGTGCCGTTTTTGCACATGATAGAATGAGTGCAAACGAGGAAAATACATGCTGGCATGTATTTGACGAGTGACGAATTGGATCGTGATGAAATCATGATATAAGGGGACAGAAATTAATGAACAGGAAGGAAGAAACCGTGCTTTGCGCTTCCAGCGCTTACACGAAACAGTTTTATCTGAACCCGGAGTTTGAAGGGCTGCCGGAACAGGTGCGCGATGAGTTGAAAATCCTCTGCGTCCTCTACACCGAGGATGTAGGCGGTGTTCTGGTGATGAAGTTTGATGAGGAGGGCAGCCTCCAGCTGGAAACATCATCGGATGAGGGTGATCTGCTGTACGATGAGATCGGGAGTGTGTTAAAGATCCGGCAGATTCAGAATACGAAGGCAGATCTGCTGGAATCCCTTGAGATGTATTACAAGGCCTTTTTTATATCATAGTGCCTGCGATGAAATACAAATATTTTGTGAAGTACACGCAGGGAAGAGCTTCTGCGAGCGATATTTTATTTGAAAGTAAATTTTCAGGTAACCGGGAGGATAATTTCTGATGCTGTTGACTGTTGATATTGGAAACACAAATATTACGCTGGGCGTGTTTGACGGGAAAAAGTTAAAGACGACGTTTCGCATGACGACGATTCAGACGAGGACTTCGGACGAATACGGTATGGTCATATGTGAACTGCTGTTTCACAATGAGGTGAAGGTGTCGGACATCACAGACGCGATTGTGGCTTCTGTTGTGCCGAATGTCATGCACTCTCTGACCAATGCGATTTTAAAGTATTTCCATACAAGACCCATTGTCATCGAGGCCGGGATCAAGACGGGCATCCGCGTGGCGGGGCGGAATCCGCGTCAGGTGGGAGCAGATCGGATCGTGGACGCGGCAGCTGTCTATGAGCTTTACGGCGGGCCGAGCATTGTGGTGGACTACGGGACGGCCACAACCTTTGATCTGGTGGATGAGGACGGCACGTTTACAGCCTGTGTGATTGCTCCGGGCATCCGCACGTCGGCGCAGTCGATGTGGAGTATGGCTGCAAAACTGCCGGAATTTGAGATCAAAAAGCCGAAGAGCATTCTGGCGCAGGATACCATCGCATGCATGCAGGCGGGGCTGGTTTACGGACAGGTCGGACAGACCGAATACATCATCCGTCAGATGAAGAAAGAGTTTGGCCGGGAGGATGTGAAAGTGGTTGCCACCGGCGGCCTGGGCCGCATCATCGAGAAAGAGACGGATGTGATCGACATTTACGATCCGCAGCTGACGCTGTACGGTATGCGCCTGATTTTTGAGAAGCAGAAAAAATAGTCGGCCGCGCCGCGGGACGGTGAATCTCACAAGGAGACAGGGAATGGATTTGCAGCTGTATGTGCAGGTTAATAGAAGCAACCCGGAGAGAGACGAATGCAGCAGTTACAGATAGGGAACGTCGTTCTGGATAACAATTTAATCTTAGCGCCCATGGCAGGAGTGACAGACCTGCCATTTCGTCTGCTTTGCCGGGAACAGGGGGCCGGGCTTTTGTGCATGGAAATGGTCAGCGCAAAAGCGATTTATTATGGTAACAAAAATACTGAAAAACTCCTGGAGATTCATCCGGAGGAACAGCCGGTCTCTCTTCAGCTGTTCGGTTCAGACCCGGATATCCTGGCGGAAATGGCAGCGAGGATTGAGGAGCGGCCGTTTGCCGTTCTCGATTTTAATATGGGGTGTCCGGTGCCGAAAGTGGTGAACAACGGCGAGGGATCGGCATTGATGAAAAATCCCCGGCTGGCGGAAGACATTTTAAGTAAGCTCGTTAAAGCGGTAAAAAAACCGGTGACGGTAAAAATTCGCAAAGGTTTTGACGAGGATCATGTGAACGCAGTGGAGATCGCAAAGATTGCGGAGGATTGCGGCGTGGCCGCGGTGGCGGTTCACGGCAGAACAAGGCAGCAGTATTACTCCGGCGCGGCAGACTGGGATATTATCCGTCAGGTGAAGGAGGCGGTACAGATCCCGGTCATCGGAAACGGCGACCTGCATTCGGCGGAGGACGTGCTCCGCATGGAGGCGGAGACCGGGTGTGACGGCTTTATGATCGGCAGAGGCGCCCAGGGAAACCCATGGATTTTCCGGGATATTCTGCACAAACTGGAGACGGGGGAGGATTTGCCCCGGCCGACTGCCCGGGAAGTGGCGGATATGGTGCTTCGGCACGCTCGGCTTCAGGTTGAGGTGAAAGGGGAATATATCGGCATGCGGGAGATGCGAAAGCACGCAGCCTGGTATACGGCCGGCTATAAAAATTCTTCCCGACTGCGCGGAAAAGTAAATGAAGTGCAGACCTATGAGGATCTGGAACGGCTGTTTCAGGAGTTTGCGGAGGAGTATTGAGGTGTTTGCGGGAGGCGAAAATATCTGGCAGCGGGTATATAAAAAATTCCGTGAGAATGTGCAGCGGTTTATATCCCTGTCCTTATCCGTTTCGATCAGCGGCAATGATTTACTGTACTGAGAAAACAGAAATGTGCATATCTTAGAGTAGCAGACAGCGAGAGCGTGACTGTGAGGTGGCTGGCTTTTCTTAATTCAGATTGTCCGCGATAATATAAGGGAAAGAAGACTGCGGATGCGTTTTCATTTCAGTAAAACCCTGAAAACCGTTTTTTCGTTATTTCGAAAGTGTTTTTTTCGGATGGTATCTTGTTGCCGGGCGCGGATTCCCTTTCTTCCATCGTGTGACAGTCCGGGTGACCGGACGATAGAAGAGAAACTTCCCTGGACGAACCCTTATCTGAGGTACAGCAGGAGTGTGATAGAGGAGGTTTTGAAACAGAAAGGGATGGAATACCGGAGCTTCCGGCCGATATTGATTGACACAGACCAGCCGGAGCAGGTATTTGGGGAGGCGGATGATGTGGACCAGGTGCTGCCCCAACTGGAGCGCGGGCTGAATTTTCTGGAAATCTGCACCAACCGCCCGGATTATTTTGCGGACTGGAAAGACTATATGGAGCGCGAGTACGGTTTGTTAGTCCGTGTGCTGCCGAAGTCACGTGATATAACATTGTATGGCAATATGATTCTGGATTTTGAGCGTTCCGATTCGGGGGCTGGGAGTTTTACGGAAAAGCTGTGTTTCGGGATGCCCGGTGAGGTAATTTATCTGCCGTTTCAAAAGAGAGAATGGCGCGCCGAAGCAGCGGGCCAATTGCCGGAAACTTTGCCGGAAAATGCTAGCGAAATGGGCGGGGAATTCCTTGACATCAAAGTGCCGATTGGTTATAATATGTTGGCTGTCAGAGCAAAGCGTTCATAGGTGTCGCGGGTGAGAGTATCGTACGGGTAAGGCGATATTCTTTTTTGCATCATAGGCAAGGCCATGTTGTTGTAAAGTGTTAAAGTATTGGTTTTCCTATAATACAAAACACTCCGTGAGGATGCACAGCGCGCGGATAGGAAATTTTGCAATGCAGCCGCTCGCGCGCAAAGTAACCGCAGGGCGGACCTGTCGCAAGCGACACTTTATTTTTTAACAGGAGGAGTCAGATTCATGAACAAAAAAAATCTTTTAACTTATCAGGGGTTACAGAATCTGGAAACGGAATTGCAGGACCTGAAGGTGGTTCGAAGAAAGGAAGTTGCCCAGAAGATTAAAGAAGCCAGAGAGCAGGGCGATTTGTCCGAGAACGCGGAGTACGATGCGGCGAAGGATGAGCAGCGCGATATTGAGACGCGGATTGAGGAGATTGAGAAAATACTCAAGAACGCGGAGGTTGTCGTGGAGGAGGAAGTTGACCTTGAAACGATCAGTGTCGGCTGCCAGGTTCGCATTCTGGATTGTGAGTATGATGAGGAGCTGGAGTATAAGATCGTGGGCTCCACGGAGGCAAACAGTTTAAAAGGAAAAATCTCCAACGAGTCGCCGGTGGGTCAGGCGCTGCTCGGCGCTAAGGTTGGAGATACCGTTACCGTTGAGACGCAGGCCGGCGCGCTGACATACAAGGTTCTGGAGATTCAGCGGTCGAATTGATATAGCGCCGGGATATAATGAGAGAGACAGATTTCAACGAGACATTTTCGGAAATGCGCGATGACTGGAATGAAAACGAGGGAAGCGGAGGGAAATGAAGATGGGCGAACAGAAGAAGGGAAATGCACCGGAGCAGGATCTGAACCAGATTTTAAAGAATCGCCGTGAAAAGCTGAAGAATCTGCAGGAAGCGGGCAGAGACCCGTTTCAGATTACAAGATATGATGTGACGCACCACAGTATGGAGATTAAAGAGAACTATGCTGACCTGGAGGGTAAAGAGGTATCCGTGGCCGGTCGTATGATGTTCAAGCGTGTGATGGGCAAGGCATCTTTCTGCAACGTGCAGGATCTTCAGGGCAGTATTCAGGTTTATGTGGCTCGGGACTGCATCGGTGAGGAGCCGTATAAGGACTTTAAAAAATATGATATCGGAGATATCGTCGGTGTGAAGGGAGAAGTGTTTACCACCAAAACCGGTGAGATTTCGATTCATGCGTCAGAGCTGGTTCTCCTGAGCAAGAGTCTTCAGGTATTGCCTGAGAAGTTTCACGGTTTGACCAATACCGACCTGCGCTACCGTCAGCGGTATGTGGACCTCATCATGAATCCGGAGTCGAAAGAGACATTCATCAAGCGTTCGCAGATTATTAAGGAAATCCGGCGTTTCCTGGACGGACGCGGGTTTATGGAGGTGGAGACCCCGATGCTGGTCTCCAACGCGGGAGGCGCCGCGGCCCGGCCGTTTGATACCCATTACAATGCGTTGGATGAGGACGTGAAGTTGCGGATTTCCCTGGAGTTATATTTAAAGCGTCTGATCGTGGGCGGCCTGGAGCGTGTCTATGAAATTGGCCGCGTATTCCGCAATGAGGGAGTCGATACCCGTCACAACCCGGAGTTTACGCTGATGGAGCTCTATCAGGCCTACACTGATTATGAGGGCATGATGGAGCTGACGGAAAGCATGTTCCGTTATCTGGCGGAGACCGTCTGCGGCAGCAGCAAGATCACCTACAACGGGATTGAGATCGACTTGGGTAAGCCGTTTGAGCGTCTGACGATGAATGATGCAATCAGAAAATACGCGGGCGTTGATTTTGATGAGGTCGATACGTTGGAGGAAGCGAGAACGCTCGCGAAAGCGCACAACATTGAATATGAGGAGCGTCATACCAAAGGTGAGATTATTAACCTGTTTTTTGAGGAGTACTGCGAGAAGGAACTGATCCAGCCGACCTTTATCATGGATCATCCCCTGGACATCTCTCCTTTGACAAAGAAAAAACCTTCCGATCCGGAAAAGGTGGAGCGCTTTGAACTGTTTATCAATAGCTGGGAGATGTGCAATGCTTACTCCGAGCTTAACGATCCGATTGACCAGAGGGAGCGTTTCGCGGCGCAGGATGCAGCCTTTGCGGCGGGAAATGAGGAAGCCAATCATACTGATGAGGATTTCCTGAATGCGCTGGAAATCGGCATGCCGCCGACAGGCGGAATCGGGTACGGGATTGACAGGCTGGTGATGCTGCTGACGGATTCCGCGGCCATAAGGGATGTACTGCTGTTCCCGACGATGAAGAGCATTGAGAAGTAAAACCACAAGATGTAGAGTCTTGATAATGAATAGAGCACATCATATTGTGGTTTGCAACAAAAGAAGAACTGGTACATGTACCAATTTTGTACCAATCGGTGCAGAATTTATGCAGATTTATAAAGAGATCCACAGGATGAACGGAAAACATCCTGTGGATTTTTTGTATGCGCATGGAACTCTTGTGACTAATAAAATAGATCATTACATAGGGATTAACATTGATTTAATGGACAATATATGGAGTTCATTAAAAAATAATATGTCAAAGTAAAGGAGATCTACTTATGAACAAGATGATGAGCACTGCAGAAAATAACCCGGAAATAACATTTGAAAACTATGAAAAGATAAGCGATATCCTGCTTTATTTTGACAAGGATATATCGCTCAGATTCAATGTGAGGATGGCGCGGAAAAATAAAAAGGGGAGTCGTAAGTATTTTCATAGTGAAGTGCAGTATGTGTCAAAGCAGTATACGGATCAACC
>JAJBTR010000107.1 GCA_020860745.1 Lachnospiraceae bacterium
TGTCTTGTCATGGGGTTTGGTCTTGGATAAAAAGTTCGTGAAACAACCCTGATAAAAAATTGATTGACGTTGACAGAACCCGCATTCTCATACTAATATAGTAATAATGTCTGTCCGCCCGGCTGTGAGGTAAATCTGCCATGGATACTGATAACAAAAATTATTGTTTCTTTCAGCCCATGTACGGAGAAAATTCCAGAAAATGATCTGGGGGACTTTTGGAGGAATGAGATGAAAAATAATACCCTGCCGGAGGATGTACTCCGCAATTTTTCTTTTGAGGGCGTTCTGTCAGATCTGCGTCCTTATGGCAGCGGCCATATTAACGATACCTATCTTCTGACTTTTGTACCGTCGGGGGGAGAAATGTACAAAATCATCCTGCAGAGAATGAACCGGGATATCTTCACAAACCCGGTGGAACTGATGGAGAATATTTTGGGCGTGACCTCTTTCCTCCGTCGGCGCATTGAGGAAAACGGCGGGGATCCGGAACGGGAGACGCTCAATGTAATACCCGCGATCAATGGAAAGCCGTATTATGTCGACGAAAATGGCGAGTATTGGAGATCCTATCGTTTTATCACGGATGCTTCCTGCTATGATCAGGTGGAAAGTCCGGAGAATTTTTATGAGAGCGCTGTCGCATTCGGAAAATTCCAGAGTCTGCTGGCGGATTATCCTGCGGAGACGCTGCACGAGACAATACCGGGTTTTCACGATACAAAGGCGCGGTTTGCCGTGTTTCAGAAGGCCGTGGAGAAGGATGTCATGGGACGTGCGCAGTTTGTCCGGGATGAGATCCGTTTTGTGCGGGAACGGGAGGACGTCGCCAGTTATTTTTCCGACCTCCTTGCCCGGGGCGAGCTGCCGCTGCGCGTGACGCATAATGACACAAAGCTGAACAATATCATGATCGACAACCGGACGGGGAAGGGAATCTGTGTGATTGACCTGGATACCGTGATGCCCGGGCTGGCCATGAACGATTTCGGGGATTCCATTCGTTTTGGCGCGAGTACAGGAGCGGAGGATGAGCCGGACCTCTCCAAAGTGTCCTGCAGTATGGAAATGTTTGAGGTTTACGTCAAAGGATATATGGAAGGCTGCGGCAACCGGCTGACGCAGGAGGAGATCGCGCTGATGCCCATGGGCGCCAGGGTGATGACCTACGAGTGCGGGATGCGCTTCCTGACGGATTATCTGCAGGGCGATACCTACTTTAAAATCCACAGGGAGAACCACAATCTGGACCGCTGCCGGACACAATTTAAGCTGGTGGCCGACATGGAGGCAAAGTGGGATGAGATGCAGGCTATTATGAAGAAATATATGTGATGATACCAGGGTTAATGTATGAACCAATATAGAAATAGGTGAAGTATGTCAAAATACCTGTTTATTGCAGAAAAACCGAGTGTGGCCCGGGAGTTTGGGCGGGCATTAAAAGAGGATATGCGCTCCTTTGACGGTTACCAGGAGTCGGAGCACGCGGTGGTGACCTGGTGCGTGGGGCATCTGGTGACCATGAGCTACCCGGAAGCATATGATGTGAAGTATAAAAAGTGGAGTCTTTCTACGCTTCCGTTTCTTCCGAAAGAGTTTAAATACGAAGTGATTCCCGGCGTGAAAAAGCAGTTCGATATCGTCTCGCGCCTGCTCAACCGGGCGGATGTGGATGTCATTTATATCTGCACGGACTCCGGGCGGGAGGGAGAATATATCTACCGTCTGGTCGACCAGATGGCGAAAGTGGACGGCAAGACGAGAAAGCGCGTCTGGATCGACTCCCAGACGGAGGAGGAGATTCTCCGCGGAATCCGGGAGGCAAAAGACTGGTCCGCCTATGACAACCTCTCGGCTTCGGCCTATCTGCGCGCAAAAGAAGACTATCTGATGGGAATTAATTTTTCCCGCCTGCTTACCTTAAAATACGGAAATGCTATGGCCTCTTTTCTCAATCAGAAGTATGTGGTCGTCTCTGTCGGACGCGTGATGACCTGTGTTCTCGGCATGGTGGTGCGCAGGGAGCGTGAGATACGGGCCTTTGTGAAGACGCCGTTTTACCGCGTTTTTGATAAAGCAGATCTCGGCGGGATGGAGATTGAGGGCGAATGGAGGGTGACGCCCGGTTCGCGGTATGATACCGGACGGATGCCGTCTGCCGACGCAGAGCAGAAATCCGGAAAGCAGGAGATGAAAGCAGATTTTTCTACCTATGGCCATCCGAAGCTCTATAAGGAGAACGGGTTCCGCAGAAAAGAGGATGCTTCGCAGTTTATAGAAGAGCTGCGTCAGATCGAGCCGCAGGAGGCGGAGGTCGTCTCTGTGGAGCGCAGGAAGGAAAAGAAAAATCCTCCGCTGTTATATAATCTGGCGGAGCTGCAGAACGAGTGCGCAAAGTTTTTCCGCATCAGCCCCGATGAGACGCTGAAGGTCGTCCAGGAGCTCTATGAGAAAAAGCTGGTTACCTATCCGCGTACGGACGCCCGCGTGCTGACCACCGCGGTGGCGAAGGAGATTCAGAAAAATATCTCCGGACTGCGCCAGATCGGAGCTGTCAGGGGATTCGCAGAGGAAATCCTGACAAAGGGAAGTTATAAGAATATCGCAAAGACCCGTTATACCAATGACAAACTGGTCACCGATCATTATGCAATCATTCCGACCGGTCAGGGATTCGGGGCGATGAAAGGAATCAATCCTCTCTCGGCAAAGGTATATGAGGTGATTGTCCGCCGTTTTCTCGCGATTTTCATGGAACCGGCTGTTTACCAGAAAGTCAGCCTGACAGTGGGGATGGAAAAGGAGCGGTTTTTCTCTAATTTCAAGACGCTGGCAGAGGAGGGGTATCTGCGGGTAATGCATTATTCCTTCCGTAAAAAAGACGCCGGCACGCAGAAAAATACAGTCGTACCGGAAGCGCAGACTTCTGTGAAAGAAAAAACCGGAAGCGCAGACAGGGTTTTTCCTGCGCCGGAGACGGAAGAGGAAGCGGCAGAAAATAATGATGCCAGCCTTCTGGAACGGGTGTCGAAAATCAGAAAAGGCATGCGTCTGCCGGTGAAGGGGTATGCCATTAAGGAGGGTGAGACTTCCCCGCCGAAGCGTTACAACTCCGGTTCCGTGATCCTGGCTATGGAGAATGCGGGGCAGCTGATTGAGGATGAGGAACTGCGCGCCCAGATTAAGAGCTGCGGTATCGGCACCAGCGCCACACGGGCTGAGATTTTAAAGAAGCTGGTCGGCAATAAATATCTTTCCCTGAATAAAAAAACGCAGATTATTACGCCTGCGCTGCTGGGGGAGATGATTTATGATGTGGTGGAATCTTCCATCCGGTCACTATTGAACCCGGAGCTTACGGCCAGCTGGGAAAAAGGTCTGAACTATGTAGCTGAGGGAACGGTGACGCCGGAGGAATATATGGAGAAGCTGGACAGCTTTATTGAGAGGCGGACCAGCGGCGTCATGCGTCTCAACAACCAGTACCAGCTGCGGGCGGCGTTTGAGGAAGATGCAAAATTTTATAAGAAGCCGGCCTCGGAGAGAACCGGAAAGAATGCCTCGGGGAGAGGTGAGAAGGCTGCATCGGGGAGAGGCGGGAAGAGTGCTTCCGGAAGAGACGGAAATGCTGCCTCCGGAAGAGGCGAGAGGACTGCCTCCGGGAAAGGCGGGAAGACTGCCTCCAGATAAGGCGGGAATACTGTCTCCGGGAACAGGAAAAAAACGGCAGCCGGAAAGACATGGAAACCGGTTGCGTGAGCTGCCGCGTTCCTTTCGGATAAATTTGTATAAAGGACAGCTTACGAATGCAGGCATTCAACATAGTTTTCCAGCAGATATGCCTGGTTTTTATAAATAATAAAAATAAAATAAGATAAGCCGTCAACTTAAAAGTGCGGCTGCGTGGAGGTTAAGATGGAACAGTGCAAAATTCAGAACCTGTATGATTTAAAGGAGACAATCGCTGCGGATTACATGACAACCGCCGAGTATCCATGGGAGCTTCTTGCGGGGCTTTCGAATTACATTATAAAGCTGGGTGAGACCCTTGATCCGGAGCGCTATGAAAAGAGGGGAGAACATGTCTGGGTGGCGAAGAGCGCGAAAGTGGCGCCCACCGCATTTCTGGGCAGTCCGCTGATCATTGATGAGGAAGCGGAAGTCCGACACTGCGCGTTCATCCGCGGCAGCGCTATTGTCGGAAAGGGAGCCGTGGTCGGCAACTCCACGGAATTGAAAAATGTGATTCTCTTTAATAAGGTGCAGGTTCCCCACTATAACTATGTGGGAGATTCCATTCTCGGATACAAAGCGCATATGGGAGCGGGCTCCATTACATCCAATGTGAAATCCGACAAAACACTGGTGGTAGTGCGTGACGGACAGGAAGAGATCGCTACCGGGAGAAAGAAATTCGGCGCCATGCTCGGCAATAACGTGGAGGTGGGGTGCAATTCCGTATTGAATCCCGGAACGGTGATTGGCCCCGGAAGCAGTGTGTATCCGCTGTCCTCTGTGCGGGGGGTTATTCCTGCGGGATCGATATATAAAAGACAGGGAGATATTATAAAAAGAGTCTAAGCGTCAGTTTTTAAGAATATTAGCTATGTTAGTGCAGGATGCTGCGGATGCTATCAATATTTTTCAAGTGACTTTTAAGGGCGTTTTTAGCTGAGGTGAAATCCATCACTTACTAAGACTTAGGCGCGAAGGCATTCCTGAGCGCCTTAGTCGCAGTTAGTGATTAGTTCACCGAAGCATTGCCCGGTCACTTAAAAATACTGATAGCATTCGCGGCATCTGTCCAAGAAAATCAATAAATGCTCTTTACGAATCCCTTTTTTTGTGGCAAAATAGGTTAGGCGTTAAAAAAATAACAATAAGGTTTTATGGAAAGGAGTCATACCATGATTTACACCAAAGAAGTACAGATGATGTGTCCGGTTGCCAAGGGCGCAAAGCATGATCCCGCTCCGATCCCGGAAGAGGGAAAATGGGTTCACGCGAAGAAGATTGAGGATATCTCCGGTTTTACACACGGCATTGGCTGGTGTGCACCGCAGCAGGGCGCCTGTAAGCTGACCCTGAATGTAAAAGACGGCGTCATCGAGGAAGCTCTCGTTGAGACCATCGGATGTTCCGGAATGACCCACTCCGCAGCGATGGCGGCAGAGATTCTTCAGGGCAAGACGATCCTGGAGGCGCTGAACACAGACCTTGTCTGCGACGCGATCAACACCGCGATGCGCGAGCTTTTCCTTCAGATTGTGTATGGCCGTACCCAGAGCGCGTTCTCTGACGACGGACTTGCTGTCGGCGCAGGACTGGAAGATCTCGGAAAAGGACTTCGCTCCCAGGTTGGTACCATGTACGGCACCAAAGAGAAAGGTGTCCGCTACCTGGAAATGGCTGAGGGTTATGTCACTGGTCTTGCTCTGGATGAGGATGATGAGGTCATCGGCTATCAGTTTGTAAGCCTTGGGAAGATGACAGACTTTATTAAGAACGGCGATGAGCCCAACGTTGCGTGGGAGAAAGCAAAGGGTCAGTATGGCCGCGTGGCGGATGCAGCAAAGATCATCGACCCGAGAAAGGAGTAAGATACCATGGCATTATTTGAATCATACGAGAGACGAATCGACCAGATTAACGCTGTTTTAAATACATATGGCATCGTATCCATCGAGGAGGCGGAGAAGATCACAAAGGACGCCGGACTGGACGTTTACACGCAGATCAAAAATATCCAGCCGATCTGCTTTGAGAACGCATGCTGGGCTTACACGGTAGGCGCTGCGATCGCGATTAAGAAAAACTGCCGCAAGGCTTCTGAGGCGGCTGCGGCAATCGGTGAGGGACTGCAGTCCTTCTGTATCCCCGGTTCCGTGGCGGACCACCGCAAGGTAGGTCTGGGACACGGCAACCTCGGCAAGATGCTGCTGGAGGAGGAGACGGAGTGTTTCTGCTTCCTGGCAGGTCACGAGTCCTTCGCAGCGGCGGAGGGCGCCATCGGTATCGCGGAGAAAGCGAACAAAGTGCGTCAGAAACCGCTTCGCGTTATCTTAAATGGTCTCGGCAAAGACGCGGCACAGATTATCTCCCGCATCAACGGTTTTACCTATGTGGAGACAAAGTACGATTACAAAGAGGCGAAGCTGAACGTAATCTATGAAAAGCCGTATTCTACCGGACTGCGCGCGACCGTAAAATGCTACGGTTCCGACGATGTGCAGGAAGGCGTGGCGATCATGCATCATGAGAACGTCGGCGTTTCCATCACCGGCAACTCCACGAACCCGACCCGTTTCCAGCATCCGGTTGCAGGCACTTATAAGAAAGAGTGCATCGAGCTCGGCAAGAAGTACTTCTCCGTGGCTTCCGGCGGCGGCACAGGCCGTACCCTTCATCCTGACAACATGGCGGCAGGTCCGGCTTCCTATGGTATGACCGATACCCTTGGCCGTATGCATTCCGATGCGCAGTTCGCAGGTTCTTCCTCCGTTCCGGCGCATGTGGAGATGATGGGTCTGATCGGCGCAGGCAACAACCCGATGGTAGGCATGACTGTGGCAGTGGCTGTTTCCGTAGAGGAAGCGGCGAAGGCTGGCAAGTTCTAAATATACACAAATCATTCATACGAGAAAAAACACTGAAAAGTGCCGTGTTTCCTAGAGATGCGGCACTTTTTTTGTGCCCGGAACAGAGAAAGAAAAAATGCCGTGAGAAGTGCTGAGAAGCCGTAAAATGTGAACGGTAGGTAACAAGTAGGTAACGGGTAGGTAACACACCGTAGGTAACAAAAAGGTAACAAAGGTTTTCCGTGATAGACGTAGGAATGTGTTGCGATACATACAATGATACAATGATAATATGATAAAAAGAATTGAAGAAAAATGGCTAATAGTTTGTGGATATTCAGGATGAGT
>JAJBTR010000343.1 GCA_020860745.1 Lachnospiraceae bacterium
GGATTCTGCTCGGTCTCGTCGGCTTACCTGTGTTTTCCGGCGGCAAAGGCGGCTTCAACGTCCTCGCAGGGGCAACCGGCGGTTACATCATCGGTTATCTGGTGGCGGTCATTCTTATCTCCTGGCTGAAGGGAAGCAAAAATAAGGTTATCCGCAGCATGATCTCCGTCTTCGCCGGCATTCCCATCATCTATGCGGTGGGAGTTCCGTGGATGAAAGTCCTGCTCGGTCTCACCTGGCCGGCAGCGTTTACCGCGGGACTGCTCCCTTTTATCCCAGGCGACGTCATCAAATGCGTAGCCGCGGTCTATATCTGCAAGCCGCTGTACAGGGTTGTGAATGCCGCAGACTACAGCGTAGGAAAGCCGGCTGCTTAAAGCAGCCGGTAACCGGCGGAACCGGGATATTTAAAAAAATATAAAAAACTGTTGCAATTTTCCCGATGATTCTATATAATAACACTTGCTTGCTTCGATGGCTCAGTTGGTAGAGCGACGCACTCGTAATGCGTAGGTCGTGGGTTCGAGTCCCATTCGAAGCTTTATCGCCGCAACAAGGCTCTTCTGCATGCCGCTTGCGGCGCTTCGCGTACAGGTTGCTGCTTGTCAGGATATCCTTCCTGTCGCGATTTTTTTCAGACAGGCAACCGTAGTCTAACGGATAGAACGCAGGACTCCGACTCCTGTAATGTGGGTTCGATTCCCGCCGGTTGCATATTTATGTCATAAGACGAATTTTCCTATGAAAAAGCTGTGTACAAATGTCAACGCATCTGTACACAGCTTTTCATTTTCCGTCTTATGCCTGTTTTTCCGACAAGCAGAGATTGATGATCAGAATAATCCACGGGAAAAACACGCTCTGCACTATCCCGGAACTCCCACGCGGTCAAGAATCTCCCTGGCAATCTGCTCCGGTCGTTTTCCATCCGTTGAAATTTTCAAATCACAGGCTCCCTCATAGGCAGGCCGCCGCTTCTCCATCAGCTCCGCTATGTAGTCGACATCCATATGACCGTTTAAAATCGGTCTGGATTTTGAATTCTTCACTCTCCCGTAAATCGTTTCCGGGGTGGCCGTCAGCAGAACAATCGTCCCGCTCTCTTTCATCAGAGAGACATTCTCCTCCCGCAGCACACATCCGCCGCCGCAGGAAACCACCGCCGGTCTGCGCCCGGCAATCTGCCTTATCATCTCCGTCTCCTGATCGTGGAAATACGGTTCCCCGAATTTTTCAAACATTTCGCTGATCGACATGCCACATTTCCGGACGATTGCCGCATCCATATCAATCTCCTCCGCCCGCATCAGGCGCTTTAATGATCTGGACACGGTGCTCTTCCCGACACCCATAAATCCAATCAGAAAAATATGCTTCTTCATGCTCTCGTCTCCTGTTTTCTATATCGTGATGATAGGGATAAAACCTTTACTTATGATGACACCCACGGATTGTTCCGTGCTACACGGCTTCAACCGATACTCTCATGCAGCGCATCCAGAATACTCCCCAGCGTATCCATCTGCATCTGCCCCGGCGCCGAGACCTCTCCGTCCGCGCCAAAAGTAACGCAGGAACCCACGGTCTCCCCCACGATGCGGCTGATCACACCGGTGCCTCCCATGGACATCGTGATAATCGGGAGCGTCGGGTACTTCTGCTTCATATCGTTGGTCAGCTTCAGTATCCGCAGGACATCGTCCACCGAGTTGGACATCACCGCCAGCTTTGCGATATCCGCCCCGCCCTGCTTCATCTGCTCCATCAGCATACGCAATATCCGGTCATCCGGCGTGGCGTGAAAATCATGGTGGGAAGCAATCACATGCACCCCCATGCGCTGAAGCCGGCGGATTTCCCGCTCCGGTTTCGTCGCCTCAAAAAACTCCAGATCAACCAGGTCAATGCTGCCGCTCTTTGCCGCAAGTTCATTCAAAAAGAGGATTTTTTTCTCTTCCAGAGAAGCATTGCCGCCCTGCTTTGCCGTGCGGATAGTAAAAAGCATCACCGTATCTTTCACCAGAGGACGAACCTCCTCCAAAACCGCTTTGACGCGCTCCGGCTGACCGATCTCATCAAAACAATCCACGCGCCATTCTATCATCTGCACCTGTTTTTGCACCAGTTCGTCAATCTTCTTTACCACAGCCGCCGCGTCCTTCTCCACCACCGGCACACAGATCACCGGCCGGCCTTCTCCGATACAGATTCCTTTTATGTAAATCGGTTGCTGCATCCTGTCTTACGCCCCCTCTCCTGTCTGAAAATCTGACTTTTGATAAGCCAGGCACTGCATCCTCGCAATACCATGATTTTTTATGAGAAATACAAACACTTACAGTATAGCGTACCGGCGAAAAAGACGCAAGTCATTGACTTTATTTCTTCTATGTTTTATTCTAAGAGTTAATGAAGCGATAAGCTGATCATCGGTTCAGGATACTGTCACTCATGACAGTAATCCGAAATATAACAGCAAAGAGAGGATTCATATTTATGGAAATTTCAGGAAAAACCGGGCTCACCGGACTGATCGGGAGTCCGATCGCCCACAGCATTTCCCCGAAGATGCACAATCTTTCCTTTCAGGCACTGGGGCTGGATTATGTTTACCTTGCGTTCGACATCGGCCAGTCTGACCTGGAAAAGGTCGTATACGGGCTGCGGGAAATCGGCGCCATCGGTTACAACGTGACCATGCCCTACAAGACCGCGATTGTAAAGTACATGGATGAGCTGACCCCGGCCGCACAGCTCGCGGGAGCCTGTAACACCGTCATTATAAAGGACGGCCAAATGACCGGCCATACCACCGACGGGGCGGGCTTTATGCGCTCCGTTCAGGACTACGGACACGACATTATCGGCAAAAAGATGTCCATTCTCGGTGCAGGCGGCGCTGCCACCTCCATCATCAGCCAGGCTTCCTTAGACGGCGTGGCTCAGATTGATATTTTCCGGAGAAAACGTCCGGAGGTATATGAAAAAACCGTCGCCTTTGCCGCCAAAGTGCAGGACAGAACCGGCTGCATCGTAAATGTCTATGATTTCGCCGACACTGACCAGATGAGAAAAAGCTTTGCGGACAGCGCCATACTGGCCAACGCCACCAGCGTTGGGATGGCTCCGGGCGCGGATGCCTGCCCGATTCCGGATGCTTCTCTGCTGCACCCGGATCTGGTTGTCTATGACATCGTATACAACCCGCGCCGGACAAAGCTTTATGAGATGGCGAAAAAAAACGGCTGCCCGGTTTACAACGGTCTGAGCATGATGCTCTTCCAGGGAGCCGCTTCCTTCAAATGCTGGACCGGACAGGACATGTCGGTGGATCTGATCAAAGATGAAATTATTGCGTCATGACGATTTGAAAAGCAGGTTTACGTAATGCGGCGTTCTCGAATGAACCAGACGCCACACCAGCTGCTGATATACTGACGCAATCCATTTACTAAGGAACTGTCCCGAAATAATATACACAGATTGTGCTGGATAATGCGTGAAGCACAGTCTTTAAAAACGTAGCCGTAGCCGGGCTACGGCGAGGCTTTTAGAGGCTGAGATTCGCGTATTAGTCTGCGCAAGATGTGCATATTATTTCAGGACAGTTCCTAACCTAACCCGGATAAACCAGAATAGAAATTTTGCCATTTTGCGCAAAAAATCGTTTATAAGCGCCCTAATATTAAAGGATACAGATTATGAGTTTTCAATATTTAAAAGAACTGCCGACACCGGCACAGATCAAAAGTGAATTTCCTCTGAATTCTTCCTTAAAGGAGTTAAAAGAATCCAGAGACGCGGAAATCAGCGCAGTCATCCGCGGGGAATCCGACAAATTTCTGGTCATCATCGGTCCCTGCTCTGCCGACAGCGAGGAACCGGTCATGGACTACATCCATCGGCTGGCAAAGGTAAATGAGCAGACGAAAGACCGCCTGATTCTCATTCCCCGCATCTACACCAACAAACCCCGCACCACCGGTGAGGGATACAAAGGAATCGCCACGCAGCCGGATCCGGAGGCAAAGCCGAACATGGTCGCCGGACTCATCGCGGTGTGGAAACTACACCTGCGGGCCATCGAGGAGACCGGCCTCTCCGCAGCCGACGAGATGCTCTACCCGGAGAACTGGGATTATGTGGACGACCTCCTCTCCTATGTCGCCATCGGCGCACGCTCTGTGGAGGATCAGCAGCACCGCCTGACTGTCAGCGGTTTTGATGTGGCAAGCGGCATGAAAAACCCCACCAGCGGCGACCTCTCTGTGATGCTCAACTCCGTCTACGCGGCGCAGCATCCCCACCACTTTACCCACCGGGGATGGGAAGTGGATACCACAGGCAATCCGCTGACACATGTAATCCTCCGGGGCGCAGTCAACAAGCGCGGCGTCGCCATCCCCAACTACCATTACGAGGATCTGATCCGCCTTCACGGAATGTACGAACAGATGGAACTGCTCCACCCGGCCTGCATCGTGGACGCGAACCACTCCAACTCCAATAAAAAGTATAATGAGCAGGTCCGCATCGTGGATGAAGTGCTCCACAACCGCTCCATCAGCCCGGATATCCGGACGCTGGTGAAAGGCGTTATGGTAGAGAGCTACATCGAACCCGGCAGCCAGAAGATCGGGGAGCATGTCTATGGCAAATCGATTACCGACCCATGCCTTGGCTGGGACGAGACAGAGAAACTGCTGTATCATATCGCGGAGATAGCGTAAGAAGATCTGCTGCTTGATATTTTGATATTTTTTCGTATCCATCAGACCTCCTAACCCGGATAAACCAAAATAGAAATTTTGCCATTTTGCGCAAAAAATCGTTTGTAAACGCCTAATTCAGCAACGGTAACTAACTATGAAAACAGCCGGAATCATCGCGGAATACAACCCGCTTCACAACGGTCATCAGTTTCATATAGAAGAAACGCGCCGGCGCACCGGAGCGGACTATATCATCGCCGTGGTGAGCGGCGATTTCGTCCAGCGCGGCGCGCCGGCCCTGCTGGACAAATATGTCCGCGCCGAAATGACTTTACGCCACGGCGCGGACCTTGTAATAGAGCTGCCTGTCACAGCCGCTCTCTCCAGCGCGGAGGGTTTTGCACAGGGAGGAGTGTCTCTGCTTGACAGGCTTGGTGTCGTTGATGTGATAAGCTGCGGGTGTGAAAACGCCTCGGCTAACACCGCACTGTTTCAGGAGATCGTCCAGCTTCTTGCCGATGAGCCTGAGGAATATCGGACTCTGCTGCGCGCACACACAAAAGCAGGGGCTGCCTTTCCCCGGGCCAGGGAACTGGCAGTCACGGAATATTTGCAGGCCGCGCATCCTGATCTATCGGAAACAACAAATATAACAGATGAAGGCTCTTATTCGGTTGCTGTTCTCATGGCGCAGAGCGGTCTGAAAAATAATATTTCCCGCCTGCTCTCTTCCCCCAACAACATCCTGGCAATCGAATACGCGAAAGCGATTCATACCCTCGCAAATTCAATGGAGCTCTGCCTGATTCCCAGAAAGGGCGGCTCCTACCACAGTGAGGCATTATCAGAGAACTTCTCCTCCGCCACGGCAATCCGACGCTGCCTGCTGGAGGCTTGTGATAACCATTTCAAAGAAAAAGGCTCGCAATGCACAGCCAAAGAAGCCATTTTCTATCAAAACTCATACCATGCAGACCACACGGAACCGGTCACCCATGCCCCGGACACACTTTCCGAACAACTCAACCAACTGCACAGCCAGGTTCCACCGGCTGTCTATGACATCTTACGGCAGGCCGCCGCACAAAGACAGTGCCTGAGTGAAAATAATTTTTCCGGCCTGCTTTTTTATTCCCTCATCCAGAGGGCGGACAATCTCGATGACTACTGCCCTGCCGGTTCCGACCTCTCCTGCCGGATTCGCAATTCCATGGAAGCGTTTACGGACTGGCAGGAATTTGCCCTCCTCATCAAATCCAGGAACAGGACATACACAGCCGTCAGCCGCTGCCTTGCACACATTCTTCTGGATTTAAAAGAGGATGATTTTTCCATTTCCGCAGAATACGGACATGCCCCCTACGCCCGCGTCCTCGGGTTCCGCCGGGATGCCGCACCTCTGCTGAAAGCAATACAGGCGCAGGCGGATATCCCGCTTCTAATGCATCCCGCAAAAGATCTCTCACGCGTTGATGAAAAACAGGCACGGCTTTTTAAAAAGAATGTGCAGGTTTCGGAGATTTATAAGCACATCCTTTATCAGCAGTCAGGACTCCGCCTGAAAAGTGAATTCCGCCAGCCGCTGATCATCCTGTAACACGCTGAAACCATAAGATAAAGATATCATACATCTATAACACACTGTAAGCCTCATGCATCCGTATCCGGTCGACGAGTGTGTTATTTTTATAACAATATCTTATATTTTACATTTTGTACGATTTTACTTGCAATTTTCTTTTACATTCTCTATACTGATACTATATGGTAATAATTCCCCACAAAAAACGCTGCAAATGAGGCTTTTCTGCTTATTTCTACAATATGAAATTCAGGAAACGTTCTTTTGTACCAGGAATTATCTGCCGGACCGTTACTGTATATGCAACACTGCAACCAACTGATCGAACGTAGAAAGGGGCTTTTACATGACAAACGCACAGATCAAACCATTCAAAAAAGTGCTGGTCGCCAACCGCGGTGAGATCGCCATCCGCGTATTCCGGGCCTTAAACGAACTCGGCATCACGACTGTCAGCATTTTCTCCAAGGAAGACAAATATGCGCTCTTCCACTCCAAAGCGGATGAATCCTACCCGCTGAACCCGAATAAGGGACCCATCGACGCTTATCTGCACATCCACACCATCATCAACATCGCTTTGAACGCCAACCTTGATGCGATTCATCCCGCAAACGGTTTTCTCA
>JAJBTR010000281.1 GCA_020860745.1 Lachnospiraceae bacterium
GTTAAATTCAGCATTTATCTTATGTTTAAAATTTCTTCATGAAACAACCCTGGAATTCAGCAATGCAGTAATCCGGCCATGCAGGCGCAAAGTGAATTGCCGCGGAGCGTATTGCGTTCACAGGCTGGGTCTGTGAAAAACAACGCTATTCGAGACACTTTCACAGTTAATTTTAGTTAGTGCTTGAATCGCCGCCCCCCCCGCTATGCTAATCTGTCTTTAAGTTGGTCATTGTATTCTGAATTGACTGGATAAATTATCTGAGGAGATGCTCATGAAAAAAGAAAAAAATACGATATACATATGGGTCACGGTTATCACAATAGCCGCAATTGTCCTGGTGCTTTATCTGGGAGCGGCTTTTTATTTTCAGAGCCATTTTTTTCCTGACACAACGATAAATGGGGAGGATTACGGCTTAAAAACGGCGGAGACCTTAAAGGAGTATAATGTAGAGCTCGGCGGCACGTATCTTCTTACCGTGTATGATCGGGACGGAAACGAATATACGCTGCAGGGAACAGATTTTTCCTATGCGTATGTGGATGCCAGGGCGGAGGAAGAGCTGTTGGAGAGCCAGAATGCGTTTGTCTGGCCGGTGGAGTTGACAAAGGAGCATGCCTGTACCATGGAGGCAGCCTGGTCCTATGATGCGGACGTGCTGGAGGAACTGATTCTCTCGATGGATTTCCTGAATCAGACAGAATATGAGGCTCCGCAGGATGCGGCGCTTACGATGTCGAAGGACGGGCTCTATGAAATTACGCCGGAGACCTATGGAAATACGCCGATTGGGGAGAATGTGGTAAGTGCTGTTACAGCCGCGGTGGATGCGGGGCTGACGGAGTGCACGCTGGGAGATGACTGCTATGTGGCGCCGGAGGTCACGGCAGAGGATGAACAGCTCGCCCAGGCGTTGGAGCAGCTGCAGTTTTATCAGAGTGCGGTGATTCAATATGAGATAGAGGGAGTGGAGGAGTCACTGTCCGCAAAAGAGATCGGGGAAATGCTGGTAATCGGGGAGGATTACGCGGTGGAGATCGATGAGGACAGGGTGGCGGCCTTTGTACAGACGCTGGCTTCCACTTATAATACATATGGCGATGTGCGTTCCTTCGTCACAACCCAGGGAGATACGATTGAAATCGGCGGAGGAGATTATGGATGGGTGATTGACAAATCCGGCGAGGCGGCGCAGATTCTGGAGGATCTGGCGGGAGGCGAGCCTGTCACCAGGGAACCGGTATACGAGCAGACGGCGCAGGTCAGCGGTCTGGATGATATCGGAAACACTTATGTGGAACTGGACTACACAAACCAGCACCTGTATTATTACGAGGACGGGACACTGGTGCTCGATTGCGATATTGTATCTGGAAAAATTTCTAATGGAAATGGATCGCCGGACGGAATTTTCAAGATTGTTTACAAGCAGAGCCCGGCTACACTGGTGGGTGAAAATTATGCGTCGGATGTGACTTATTTCATGCCGTTTGCCTACAATGTAGGTATCCACGATGCGAGCTGGCGCAGCTCGTTCGGCGGCAGTATCTATATCAACTCCGGTTCCCACGGCTGCATTAACGTGCCGGCCAGCGCGGCGCAGCAGCTGTATGAGCTGCTGGAGGTGGGAACGCCGGTGGTGGCGTATTACCGCGAGGCGGTGAAGCTCACGTCAAACAGCAGTAAGATTTCCAATGCGTATTCTTATGCGGGAGAATGAGGTGTTAGCTTTTTCTGTTCCTTTTTATGTAATAGTCCGTAAATAAAACCTCTGTTTTCCGGGGTTGCGCGAAGAGCGCGCGGCAAAGGGATGCATCCTGTTGCAAAGCAGACGGCAGCCATCCAGCCGAGATTATCAATCGGGAAGAAGACCAGGGTCAGGGCAAAGGCGCCGAGCGGCTGTTGCAGGATCGTTCCCAGCAGAGCGGCCGTCACCACGATGACGCTTAAAAGCTGGCTGGTTCCGAGGAGTGAGGACAGACCGTATCCGATACTTAAACCCGAAAAAATAACCGGAAAAAAATGTCCGCCGCGCCACCCGGATTCGATGCACACATTGGTCAGAAACAACTTTACCACACCGATCAGAATCAGCAGCCAGGGCGTATACTGATAGTATTCATATTGAATCAGCTGAATATCACTGCCGCCGGAAAACATGGTCATGGGGAGAGCCGTCCCGATCAGCCCGAGAATCAGGCCGCCGAGAATCGCATTGATAATGTCCAGTTTTTTTGTGCGCAGTTTTCCGAAGAACCGCGATGTCAGCTTTCGGAAAAACAAAAACAGATAACCGGATCCGATGCCTGCCGCAGCCAGCAGTATTACCGAAAAGCGGTCTTTCATATAAATTTCTCCGGAATTCAGATGCGGGATTGTAAATGCGCTCCCAAACAGCCAGTTCATCAGCAGATAGATGAGCAGTGCGGTTACGCCGGTTGCCATGCCTGTCGTAATCTGTTCCGACCGTTTCCATTTGGCGGATGACTCAAATTCCGGAAGCCGGTTTGCGGGGGAAAGAAGATTCCTTAACATCCGGCGGAACATATATCCTCCGGATGCGCCGGGATTTCTCTCAAGACAGGTCTGTATAGTATTTCTGGCCAGATCAAACTGCGCCATTGCCCAGAAGCAAAGCCCCAGAAGCAGGCAGACCAGACCGGACTCCGGACCGACGGATCCGCCGAAAAACAGGGAGAGAAAGGCGGCAACGACGGTGATATGCAGATTTTTAAACGGGTAAAAACCGTCCTCATTCACACGTCTGACGGCATCCGCCATGCTTTCCGGGTAGGGACCGTAAAAATGATGGAAAATGCCTACGACCAGACCGCCGACCAGGCACATGGTCAGTGTATAATATTTGAAATCAATATAGGAAGGGATGCGATCCCAGATGATCGTGACCCCGACGTTGGACAGCTCGAGGTACAACCAGATAAAAATCGCGATCAGCGCCCCGGTTGTCGCCGCGAAACAAAGTTCGAGCGGTCGATGTTTGCGTTGCCTGTTCATTTTTTTACGGTGACCTCTTGGTATGAATTCTTCTGTTCGATTTCTTTCCTGAATTGCACGATGTATTTTTCAAGCATGGAAACACACGCTGTCACTTCAGTGGGATTCGTATCTTCCATTGCTTTTTTCTCTGATTTAAAAATCCATTGGATCTGCTGCTCCCCAAAATGTCGGCCGATCTCCGTTAACTGAATTATCTTGCGGTTTCGCGTTCCGGGAGCGTGTTCCAGAGTGAGATACCCTTTGCGTGCCATCCGGGAGATCAGCGAATTTACCGTTTGTTTCGGAAGAAAAAGTATTTCCGCAATGTCCTGTTGGGAGTATGCTTTATTCCCATTCAGGAGGACGGACCAGATAGCGACCTCGCCATCGGAAACCCCGGACTTGTACGCAGCCTCCCGGTAGAGAGCGCTCAGTTCTTTTGTTTTCTGGATGATGAGATCAATCTGTTCTCTGGTATTATTATCCATGTATAGATACTCCCGGTTCAAAGCAACGTTTTTTCGAACATCAAATCACAGTATAGTCCGAATTCGGATATTTGTCAACAAAATTCGAATTATGCGCTCAGTGCCTATGAATTTAAATTATGCGCTTAGTGACGCTCAGTACTCGTTACTTTTCACAGATTAGCCGAGTGCTTGTTTCTTCATACGGATTATATCACTTTTTCTACCTTTTTCGTTCGTATGCGCTGGTGTTTTTACGGACGATTTTATCTTTTTTGCAGTTTTGTCCGTATAATGTGAGAAAACACATATTTGACTAACCCCTGAAAAGTAACCAGTACTCTATTCACAGCGCACCGATAGGAAAAATAGAAATTGTTTTCATGGAAAGAATATGGTATGATTCCGAAAGGAGTATGTCGGCGGATAACAGAAAGAGGGAGAAAAACGATGAATCTTATGGTTTTGGCGGAGGAGATTATAGATGGCAGAAGACTGACTTGGGAGGATGAATTGACCCGATTGATCAATTGCCCGCTGGAGGAGTTAAGGAAGGGTGCAGACCGCATCCGCGCCCATTTTTGCGGAGATAAGGTAGATCTCTGTACCATTATCAATGGAAGAAGCGGACAGTGCGGGGAGGATTGCAAATACTGTGCCCAGTCCTGTCACAACCATGCTGATATTGAGACCTATGGCTTTTTGCCGAAGGATGAGATTGTGCAGGCAGCGCTGTCAAATGAGGAGGAGGGTGTGGATCACTTTTCTATCGTGACAGCGGGGCGATCCTTAAGCGGTGAGGATTTTGAAAAAGCCCTTGCGGCTTACCGGGAGATGAGTGAGCGGTGCGGGCTGGAGCTCTGCGCATCCCATGGATTATTGACGCTGGAACAGTTTCGCAGGCTCCGGGAGGTGGGAGTCACCAGCTATCATGCGAATATTGAGACCTCCCGCAGATTTTTCCCATACATCTGCACGACGCATACCTTTGAGGATAAGCTTGAGGTCATCCGCCGGGCGCAGGAGGCGGGGCTGTATGTCTGCTCTGGCGGTATTATCGGAATGGGCGAGACCTGGGAGGACCGGCTGGATATGGCAGTCACGCTGTCGGAGCTTCATGTCTGTTCTATCCCGATCAACGTTCTGATGCCGATTCCGGGTACGCCGCTGGAAGGGCGCCAACAGCTGGAAGAAGCGGATATTTTGCGGACGATTGCCTTTTTCCGTTATATTAATCCGGAGGCAAATATCCGCCTGGCGGCAGGACGGGCGCTGCTTACGGGAACGGGGACATCCGCGTTTGAGAGCGGAGCCAGCGCGACAATCACCGGGAACATGTTGACGACATCGGGAGCATCGACGATAAAGACGGACCGGGAGATGCTGCGAAAGATGGGGAGGACGGTATGTTAGATCAGTTTTCCCGGACGGAACTGCTGCTTGGAAAAGACGGCATGGAAAAACTGCACGCGGCGCGGGTGGCAGTGTTCGGCATCGGCGGCGTTGGCGGCTATACCGTGGAAGCCCTGGCGCGGAGCGGCATCGGCACGCTGGATCTGATCGATGACGACCGGGTCTGCCTGACGAATCTGAACCGGCAGATTCTGGCTTTGCGGGAGACGGTGGGAAAGTATAAGGCGGATGCGGCCACGGAGCGGATTCACGCGATCAACCCGGATGCTGTCGTCCATACCTATAAGACTTTTTACATGCCGGACACGGCCGGGCAGTTTGATTTTTCGCAGTATGATTATGTGGTGGACGCGATCGATACCGTGACCGGGAAGCTGGAGCTGGTCATGCAGGCGGACCGCAGCGGGACGCCGATCATCAGCTGCATGGGAGCGGGAAACAAGATGGACGCCTCGGCTTTTGAGGTCGCCGACATCTATGAGACAAGTGTGTGCCCGCTGGCTCGTGTGATGCGGCGGGAGTTAAAAAAGCGCGGGATAAAAAAACTAAAGGTGGTCTATTCCAGGGAACCGGCCATGGAGCCGGTGGAGGACATGGCCATCAGCTGTAAGAGCAACTGTATCTGCCCGCCGGGTACTGCGAGAAAATGCACGCAGCGGCGGCAGGTGCCGGGCAGCAATGCCTTTGTGCCGGCGGTGGCGGGTTTGATCATGGCCGGTGAGGTTGTACGGGATCTTGTCGGGTGAATTTGATAGCAGAAAGATGTTATCCGAAAACTTTGCATGAGGGAAACTGGCGGAATATATTTCGCTGTATCAGAAAAACAGATAACGGAAGATGAAATAAGCAGGTGTTTGCATATATGAAAGAGATTGAAATCACAGAATTAATGAATATGTTTCCATCTGACCGCCTTGTCATCGATATTCGCCCGTCGGAGACATATAACCACGGCACAATAGATGGAGCGGTCAATATTCCAATGGATGAGATTCCGAAGTGGATAAATGAACTGAAACAAAGCAGGGAATCCCGGGCAAATGATGTGGACCCGGATGAGAAAGAGATCATTTACGTCCTTTGCCATACCGGCGACCAGAGCAGGGATGTCGTGGATGAACTGGAGGAGAACGGGTTTCCGGCTGTCAACGTCAAAGGAGGATATCGTGCATTCTTGAAGTATCAGCTTTCGAAACTGATGGCAACACAGGATGCGGAGAATGTGCAGAAGGAGGAACGCGAAAAAATTGAGCGCAGCCTGATTAAGAAATTCCGTAAACCGATCTGGCGGAAGTTTACGAAAGGTATCAACGAGTATGATCTGATCCAGGATGGGGATAAGATTGCGGTCTGTATCTCCGGCGGCAAGGATTCCATGCTGATGGCGAAGCTGTTCCAGGAGCTGCAGTGCCATGGCCGGGCGAATTTTGACCTGGTATTTCTCACCATGAATCCGGGGTATAACGAGGAAAACTGGCGGCTTATACAGGACAACGCAAAGCTCCTGGGGATTCCGCTGACGGTTTTTGAGACGGAAATTTTTGACACGGTAGCGACGATTGACAAGAATCCCTGTTACCTTTGCGCCCGGATGCGGCGGGGATATCTCTATTCTCATGCGAAAGAGTTGGGGTGCAACAAAATTGCTTTAGGACACCACTTTGATGATGTGATCGAGACCATTCTCATGGGCATGTTTTACGGCGGGAAGGTCGAGACCATGATGCCGAAGCTTCATAGCAAGAATTTCGAGGGGATGGAGCTGATCCGCCCCATGTACCTGATCCGGGAGGAGGATATCCGGGCGTGGCGGGATTACAATCGGCTTATGTTTATTCAGTGCGCCTGCCGGTTTACGGAAAACTGTTTGAGCTGCGGCGGAGGACAGACTTCCAAACGCGAAGAGATGAAAGAGCTGATCGCGCAGCTGAGGGAGAAAAGCGAATTCATCGAGATGAATATTTTCCGCAGTGTCGAGAATGTGAATCTGAAGACGATTATCGGATACACTAAGGA
>JAJBTR010000363.1 GCA_020860745.1 Lachnospiraceae bacterium
AGATGTCCCTGACCCGGCGCGGGCAGGACATCGTGGCAAAAATGACGCATTACAGCAAGATGTGGCTGATTCTGCTTCTCGGTTTTATTCTCGGAGTGGCGGTGACGGTGGCGGAGCCTGATCTACAGGTTCTGGCGGCGAATGTGCCGGGGATTGATAAAACCGTACTTATGCTTACGGTGTCTGTGGGCGTCGGGATTTTCCTTGCGGTCAGTATGCTGCGCATCCTGCTTGGCGTTCCGCTGCGGCGTCTGCTTCTGATCTGTTATGCGCTGGTTTTTCTGCTGGTTGTCTTTTCTGATTCGGATTTTCTGGCAGTTGCTTTTGATTCCGGCGGTGTAACCACCGGCCCGATGACGGTTCCGTTTATTATGGCACTGGGTGTTGGTGTCACTTCGATTCGAAGCGATAAGAATGCCAGGTCAGACAGCTTTGGCCTGATCGCAATGTGTTCCATCGGACCGGTGCTGGCAGTGTTAATCCTGGGGTTTCTCTATAAGGACAGCCTGGGAGCCGGTTCGGAAACCGCAATCTATGATTTTGCAACTTCCATGGAACTGGGACACGGATATCTGGCGGAGATCCCTGTCTATTTGCGGGAAGTGGCAGTGGCTCTTCTTCCGATATTTGCTTTTTTTCTGATTTTTCAGATTGTGTCTCTGCACTTGCAGAAGATACCGCTGATTCGGATTTTTATAGGCATTGTGTATACATATGCAGGACTGGTGCTTTTTCTTACCGGAGCCAACGTGGGTTTTACTTCACTGGGATATGTGCTGGGAAGTTTCATTGGGGAAAGCCATGTTGCATTTCTGCTGGTGCCGCTGGCCATGGTCATGGGCTGGTTTATTATCAATGCGGAGCCGTCGGTCCATGTGCTGAATAAGCAGGTGGAGGAAGTGAGTGCAGGCGCCATTTCAGAGAAAGCGATGGGCACCAGTCTTTCTATCGCAATTGCGCTGGCTATGGGGCTGGCGATGATCCGTGTTCTCACAGGAATCTCCATCCTTTGGTTTATTGTGCCGGGTTATGTGTTTGCTCTGGCTTTGACATTTTTTGTCCCGGAGACGTTCACGGCTATTGCTTTTGACTCTGGCGGGGTGGCTTCCGGGCCACTGACGGCGACATTTATGCTTCCCTTTGCGATGGGGGCGACGACTGCTCTGGGCGGTAATGTTATGACCGACGCTTTCGGCCTCGTGGCGATGGTGGCGATGATGCCGCTGATCACGGTGCAGCTGATGGGTGTTGTCTATGTGGTCAAAACGCGCCGGACAGAAGCAAAAGCGCCTGTGCCGGTATTTGGCGATGATGAGATCATAGAGCTCTGGGAGGTGAGTTGAGCTGAAGCTGTATTATATTATAAGCATTGTGGACAGAGACAAGACGGAAGAAATGGCAGGAATTTACCGGGATTCCGGGGCGAATCTTGTGACGACAAATCTGGCAAGAGGAACTGCTACCGCAGAGCACCTTTCCCTTTACGGTCTGGACCGGACAGGCAAGGCGATTGTAAGCACTGCCGTCGGATATGATGTTATGAGACAGATTTTCCGTGCGGCGAAGCGGAAGATGTTTATTGATATCCCCGGGAACGGAATTATTATGGCGGTTCCGATAAAGAGTGTGGGCGGCGGAAGTACCCTGGCTTATATGATTGATGGCAAAGTTTCCAGCAAAGGAGTGCCGGATATGAATTTTGAGTATGAACTGATCATTGTGATATTAAATGAGGGTTATTCGGATATGGTGATGGATGCGGCCCGGGCGGCGGGAGCCGCCGGAGGAACTGTACTTCATGCCAAAGGAACCGCAGCGGCCGGAACAGAGAAATTCTTTGGAGTTTCCCTGGGGACAGAAAAGGACGTGATTTATATCGTCTCCAACGTCAGGGAGAAAGCCGCTATTATGAAAGCGGTTGCCGGGAACGCAGGTACCGGAACAAAAGCAGGAGCAATCTGTTTTTCCCTGCCGGTTTCGGCGGTGGCCGGACTGCGCAGACTGGATGACGACTGAGGATAGCCTGGATCCGGAGCTATAAATAGAAAATGGTTACAGTATATTGGTAAGAGACCGTTCCCGGAAACCGGGGACGGTCTTTTGTCAGATAGTTATCACTATTTTTTCCAAAGTTTCAGGATTATCCAGCATAGAATGATATTTCATAACCTTGTAAGTTATCACCGGTATCAGGATAATAGATGATACGAGCGTAACTCCGATTATTGTGGCTGAAATTAGCAGAAGAAATAACAGCATTTTTAACGCCTTCCTTTTTAATCTGTCAAAGCTCTACAGAAAGTACATGTTTATTATATATGCTTTTTTGTTTGTAAATATTGTCGGATATCCCGCACAAGTGCGAAAACGATCAATACACCCGCACAGATCATAATCATCACCCCCAGATTCTGGTTTATGTAATCATCCGTCCAATTTGTAAGATTGATTTCCGGCAGGATAAACCGGCTGCCGTCTATCAGTGTATGAGCGAGGCTGTTCCCGAGCAGAGTCAGGATTCCGCAGACTTCCGCTGTGATGAAACTGCACAAAAGCGTGCTGAGTTTTGTATAACGGAAGAGAGTGAACAATCCCCACGTGATCGCCGTGCAGAGGAGAGCAAACAGCAGACATTCCCGGAGGTTCTCATTGTTCAGATTGTCTGCAAACATGTTCCCGAAGATTGCCAGCAGATAAATCAGTATTGTGTCCACGGCCATGCAGATCAGGCCTTTGTGATGCAGAACCGGATGTGCCAGAGTGGACGTATGCAAAAGAAGCGGCAAAAATACGCTGAATAGTCCAAGACTGACACCAAAGACTGCCATAATGTACCAGTGTTCGTACTCTGCCTCTATGTGGGTCAGGCGGCATACGGTCAGCAACAGCAACAGCGATCCGTAAGAACACCAGAAAACCCAGTGCAGCCGCTGACGTTTTACCAACACCGGAACATTCAGGAGAGAAAAAACGATCAGCAGGGCAGACAGTGTGATAAAAATACGGACAGACCGTTTCCTGTCGCCAGTCCCACGATAAAAGTGGGAATCAGTGCAGCCGCATAGCATAGATACGTTATCCAGGAATACGTGCGGATGATTTTCAGATATCCTCTGGACTGTTTCTCGATTTCCCGCTGGTGCATATCGTCGCTGGCGGTGAGCAGCTCATGTTCCGAGACGCCCAGCGCTGCGCAGAGGCTGGTGACCAGAGTGATATCAGGGTACGACAGCCCGCGCTCCCATTTGCTCACCGCTGACTCCGAGACAAAGAGCTGGTTTGCCAGTGCTTTCTGAGAAAGCCCGGCTGCTTTACGTTTCTGTAAAATGTATTTTCCGAATGTTTCTTTTTATTCCATCTGAGATACTCCTTCCTTTTTCACATTAACAGAAGACGGTTTCCATCGTGTCAGAATTATGATCCGGCCGGCTTTGTTGTGCCGTATCGGCTGTTTCTGAGACGATCTGCCGCTTTATTGTTTTGTCGGTTTCGCCCTGCAGGAGCTGATTCTTTGTAACTATTCAGGACAGTACTTCGCACTTGCTGCGAAGTGCGTCTGATGACGTAAATTACACAAGGAAAAGTCCCATCGCGTAGCGATTTCTAATGGACTTTTCCTCGCAACTGTGAAGGCACTGAACAGTTACGATTCTTTTATATCTCATACGTGGGGGCAGGGTCAATATTTTTTGGTAAATTCGCGACTGGAGCGTTGGTCGAGTTGAGGAAATAAGCGGTTTTTGCAAAGTGAAGCGGGTAATAATGTTTTTTATGCTTGAAACAGGAAATGATTTTTCTGCTGACTTTCACTGGAATCTATGTTAAACTATAAAAAACAGCATAAAATACCTATTGTATAAAAAGTATTTATATGATATGCTTGTTATATGGTAAGCGTCTCAGCCTACGATCGTCATGGACGTTTGCCGGATATGCAACGTTGCGTTATTATCATATTTTAACAGGCAGAAGGAGGTAACAAAATGACATTGACACAGGAAGATCTGCAGGCGATATCTCAGCTGTTGGAACCGGTGAATGGGAATGTACAGGGGATCAGGGAGGATGTAAGCGGCCTCAAGGAGGATGTAAATGGCCTTAAGGAGGATGTAAATGGCCTTAAGGAAGATGTGAATGTACTTGGAAAGAAGATGGATGTACTTGAAAAGAAGATGGATACTCTTGAAGCAAGGGTAGAGATTCTGGAAAAGAGGATGGATTCTTTTGAAGTACGGATGGACGTTCTGGAAGGTAAGATGGATTCTCTGGAAAAGAGGATGAATGTTCTGGAGGACAGAATGGATCTTTTCGAGACACGGATGGATGCTTTTCGGGATAGGATGGACATGCTGGAACAGAAGATGACATTGATTAGTGTGTCTTTGGAAAATGAGACAAATAACAATATCCGTATTCTGGCGGAGAATCATCTGAATCTGGTTAATAAGCTGAACGAAGCGATTCCGGCTGTCGGCAAAACCACATTATATGAAGTCCAGGTTTCGGTTATGCAGTCTAAACTGGATTTTCTGGAAAAAGAAGTGGGCGAGTTAAAGGCTAAAATTGCATAGGAGCGTGTACATATCAGTTTTTGGATGAGACATTACGGAAGTCTATAGGAGAAGCTGAACGATGCAGGAGTATCAGAGAGTTGCTCATAACTTTGCCCCGGTATGGGACGGACAATCCCGGATTCTCATTCTGGGCACTTTTCCATCGGTGAAGTCCAGGGAGAATAACTTTTATTATGGCCACCCGCAGAATCGTTTCTGGAAGCTGCTTGCGGCGCTGACCGGGGAACAGGTGCCGATGACGGTTCCGGAGAAAAAGGAATTCCTTCTCCGGAACCGGATTGCTATATGGGATGTGATTGCTGAGTGCGATATCATCGGCTCCAGTGACAGTTCCATCCGCAATGTGGCTGCGAATGATATGCGGGTGATTCTGGATCATGCGCCTGTGCGGCAGATCTATGCCAACGGGGGAAAGGCATATGATCTGTATCAGAAATACTGCTTTCCGGAGACCGGCAGAGAGATTATAAAACTGCCTTCCACCAGTCCGGCGAACGCGGCGTTTCAGATGGAAAGACTGAAACAGAGTTGGGGACAGGTGATGGAGGAACTGCGGATACAGACATAAAACAGGCGGAGAATTGTCATAATATTTTATAGACAACCGCTCGCGCGCGAAGTGTCGCAGGCGACACTTTTTGTTGTAAGCATTTTGAGGTGTGTGTTTGGTATCAGATCCGGTTATAAAAAATACTGGTACATCGGATAATTTGATGTACCGGGTGCAGTTGGTGGTTGATTTTATGAGCAGAATGACTTATGATATCTACCAGATTCAGGCGCCGCCAGCGGACAGGAAGATTTTGTTACTTTATTTGATATTTCGTCCGGCATGGCGGATTGATGATGAAAAGGAGGCTATTATGAGTGTTTTAAAGGTCACAGGCGATAATTTTGATATGGAAGTGATGAACAGTGACAAACCGGTACTGCTTGATTTCTGGGCAGAATTGTGCGGACCCTGCCGTATGATTGGTCCCGTGGTGGAGGAAATCGCCAGCGAGCGCGCAGATATTAAAGTGGGGAAAATCAATGTGGACGAGGAGCCGGAGCTGGCATCTGAGTTCCAGGTGATGAGCATTCCGACACTGATTGTGATTAAGAATGGTAAAATTGTGAACCAGACGTTGGGGGCGCAGCCTAAGGCATCCATACTGGCGCTGCTGGATTAAGAAAGGATTTTTGGTGCATTCACTTTTTCTGAATGGGTGTGCCGTTTTTCTATGGTTGTTTATTAGGAAATGATGCGGACTGCGAATTCAGCGATGATTACGAGATAAACAGGAAAGTGGAGGCAAAGATGATGGGGATTTTTCAGAAGAAAAAGAAAACTGCACATAAGGAATACGATGCTTCTGTATACAAACCGGTATTGCGGTGCAGCATCTGCACCGGCGAGCAGGTGGCAGGATTTCAGAATCTGCAGACCGGAAAGCTGGAGGAAGTCGGGCTGATTCGCAACGAGGAGGATCTGCGGGAATTTATGGACACCTATGGGATTTCCGATGTGGAGAGGATTTATTAAATGTTGATGGAGGATTGTGTTATGAACAGACAGGAACTTGCGGATCTGATTTTTCCGGATGCGAAAGACATTTCCTATTATGAAGAGAAGTATCCGGAGCGAAATCTCCCGGAAGGAGCTGTTGTGACCCGGTTTGCGCCGAGTCCGACCGGTTTTGTGCATATCGGTGCTCTGGAGCAGTGTATTGTGGAGACATCTCTGGTGAAAAAAAGCGGGGGCGTGTTGATTTTACGTATTGAGGATACCGACCAGAAGCGCAAGATTGAGAACGGCGTCCAGGGAATCATTGATTCCATGAAAGATTTTGATATCATCTTTGATGAGGGAATGGTGAATGAGACGGAGTCCATCGGCGACTATGGTCCTTATATCCAGACGCAGAGAAAAGAAATTTATGAAGCTTACGCAAAGTATCTTCTGATGAATGACAGGGCATATCCATGTTTTGCCACGGAGGAGGAGTTGGCCGAACTGCGGAAAAAGCAGGAGGCGGCGAAGCTGAATAACATTGGTTATTACGGCGAGTGGGCCATGTACCGTGATCTGCCGGCGGAGGAAGCGGCGGAGCGTATAAAAAAAGGCGACAGGTATGTGATCCGTTTTAAAGCGATGGGAAAAGAGGATGGCCGTATCACCCATAAAGACATGGTGAAGGGCAAGGTGGAAATGCCTCAGAATATCATGGATATTGTGATTATCAAGGGCGATGGGCTGCCGACCTATCATTTTGCTCATTCGGTGGATGACCACCTGATGCACACCACTCACGTGATTCGTTCCAGCGA
>JAJBTR010000368.1 GCA_020860745.1 Lachnospiraceae bacterium
ATTCTGCTTCTGCTGCAAAATATGCTATATGTTAGATATTTGTCACTTTTCACCCATCAGCCTCTCCCATCGCCGAGCGGTTACGAGATAGCGCAAAAACCCGATATAAAAACGCATCTCGATATTTAACCCGGAAATAAGCGTGTAATTTTACGAACGATAATCTCCACGGTCAGTAACCAGCGTAAATCCGACCGATTTCATCCGGTTCGCCAGACACCCGCGGCACTCCGCAGCCTCCTCCCCGGTACAGATCTTGTTATCATACAGTTCGTACTGTTTTCTGTTTTCCACCGGAGAAAGATTCGACATCACCACATTGGCTCCTGCCAGCATGCCCCGTTCGCGCCCGGTCGGACTCAGAGTTCCCAGCGCAGTCGTTGCGGGAAGCAGCACATGCGGGAGCATAATCCGAATGACCGAGAGTAAAAACAGGGTAAGCTCCACACTTCCGGCAGGTTCTTTCGCAAACACTGTATCATGGTGAGGAATAAACGGGCCGATTCCAGCCATCTCCGGCTGAAAATCCTGCAAAAACATGAGATCCTCCGCCAGACATTCTACGGTCTGGTAAGGACTTCCCACCATAAAACCGGCGCCCACCTGATAGCCCAGAGTCCGCAGATCACGCAGACATTGCATCCGGTTTTCCAGACTGAGCTCCGGCGGATGCAGCCGACGGTAATGCTCCGCATCAGCTGTCTCATGGCGGAGCAGATAGCGATCCACCCCCGCTTCGCGAAGAAGCCGGTAGCTTTCAAAAGAGCGCTCTCCCACGGATAGCGTCAATGCACAGTCCGGATAGCGGGCTTTGATCGTACGCACGATATCCGCAAGGCGTTCATCCGTATAATAACCATCCTCGCCGCCCTGCAAAACAAAGGTACGGTAACCGAGTTGATATCCGCTGTCACAGCAACTTAGGATTTCTTCCTTTGTCAGGCGATATCGCTCCACATTGGGATTGCTTTTCCGGATGCCACAGTAGAGGCAGTCATTTTTGCAGATGTTTGTAAATTCTATCAGCCCCCGGACAAAGACAGTATCGCCGTAGATTTCCTTTCGGATTCGCACAGCCTCATCAGCCAGATACTTTGCGAGGCTTTTGTCCTTGTAAGAACAAATCAATTCAGCATATTCAGTTACGGTGAGCCTATGCTCCCGGATGAGCTTATTTGCGATGTTCAATACGGTTCACCCTCCATTTAAGGAAACTATGAACGTTACAATTTCCCTTTAGCCCACAAAATAATCTCTTATCGATTTCCCGTGGGATGCTTTCTCTGCTTTCATCCCACAAAATAACTATTTTTTATTTTCCTGTGGGCTGCTTGCTTTGCTTTTAACCCACAAAATAACTATTTTTATTTTCCTGTGGGCTGCTTGCTCTGCTTTCAGCCAATATGAACAATAGTTCCACCGCCGACCACCACATCGCCGTCATACAGCACCACCGCCTGCCCGGCTGTGATCGCGCGCTGCGGCTCGTCAAAAACCACTTGCAATGTGTCCTCATCCGGCTGTGTCACCGTCGCCCATTGCTCTTTGTGGCGATAGCGGACCTTCGCTTTGACTCGCATGGGCGCATCCAGACGTTCCACCGAAATCAGGTTGATATCTTTTGCAGTCAATGCAGCCGTAAATAATTCCTCATTGGTTCCCAATATCACGGTATTGGCAGCCGAATCAATTTTTTTCACATACATGGGCTGGCCGAATGCGATGCCCAGTCCTTTTCGCTGTCCGACTGTGTAGCGGATAATGCCGTTATGCTGTCCCAGAACATTGCCTTTTGAATCGATAAAATCTCCTTTTGGATATTTCCTGCCGGTGTAGGACTCGATAAACTCTCCATACTTTCCGTTCCGGACAAAACAGATATCCTGACTGTCTGCTTTTTTTGCGTTGATAAAACCGTGTTCTTCCGCAATCTGCCGGACCTGCGTTTTCTGCAGGCTGCCAAGCGGAAACTGAATATGAGCCAGCTGCTCCTGTGTCAGAGCGTAAAGAACGTAGCTCTGGTCTTTTGTATCATCCAGTGCCTTTTTTAACAGAAAGCGTCCGGTTGTTCCATTCCGCTCGATGCGCGCGTAGTGACCGGTTACCACATAGTCGCAGAACAATTCCCGCGCACGCAAAAACAATTTCTCAAATTTCAGATAGCGATTACAGTCGATACAGGGATTCGGCGTTCTCCCGTTCTCATAGGCCGAGACAAAGGCATCGATCACCGTCTCCTGAAACCGCTCCGCAAAATTAAATACATAGTAGCGTATTCCAAGTGAACGGGCCACGCTGCGCGCGTCCTCCACGTCCTCCAGGGAACAGCAACTATGATTCGGCGATATGCCTATATCATTCAGGGAAGAGCAGCTGTGATCCTGGGATATGCCCTCATCATTCAGGGAAGAACAACTGTAATTCTTCGATATACCCACATCCTCCGGAGACAAGGAATTATTCTCTCTCACATCTTCACCGGAAAAAAGCTTCATGGTAGCGCCGATACAATCAAAGCCCGCCTCTTTCATCAGGCAGGCCGCCACGCTGGAATCCACGCCGCCGCTCATCGCGATCAGGGCCTTTTTTTGTTTGTTTTCCGTAGCGTCCACCTCCCGCAAAATGCTGCTAATGTATCTGTGAGCATAACTATATAAAAGAGTTTATGATTCCGTTTCAGATATTGGCAAACTTGCGGATATCAACCTTATAGCCAGATTGAATACACTTCCTGCCTGTAATTCTCGGAATTTCTGCTCTTACGGTTCCGAATAAATAACAAAACAGACACCGCCATAAACACTAAGGAGAAAATCTGTGCTGTCGTAAACATGCCGATTCCGCCCTGTTCATTCTGCCGCAGGAACTCTACGCTGAAGCGGCCGATTCCGTATAACAGGAGATAGAGTGCGGAGACATCCCCCACTTTTTCCACTTTTTTAGTGAAAAACAGCAGGATGATACAGATCAGAAAATCTCCGGCTGCGGAAATAAGCTGAGTTGGAATCAGCGCAACTCCCGCAGGAGCAAAACAATTCTCCGGGAAGACGACGCCCCACCAGACATCCGTCTCTTTTCCATAGCAGCAACCGGCAAAAAAACAGCCGATCCGGCCAAAGCCCTGTGCAAACGCTACCGAAGGAAACAGGAGGTCTGTGTACCGGAAAAAGCTGATTTTTTTGATCGCCCTGCAGTAAATATATACGCAGACGATACCGATCACGATACCGCCGTAGACAACAAAACCGGAGGAACCCAGCACAGACAGCGGGTGCTCCAGAAACGCCCGGAAATTCTCCAGGACAAAGAGAATCTTTGCCCCGAGAAATCCGAAGACAACACAGATAATGGCCAGGTTGATGACCTCCTCGCCGTTTAATTCAAGGCGTTCCGCCCGTTTTGTCGCGATAACCACGGCCAGAATGATGCCGATGGTGATCATCAGGCCATAAGTATGAATGGTAAAATTTCCAATTGAAAACAAATCAACCCGCATGAAATCTCCTTTCGCTTTTGTCTGTTATAACGTGCAACAAACATACAATCCGGACAAAAGCGTAAATCATTCGTCATCAATGTCATCAGACGCACTTCGCAGCAAGCGCGAAATACGGTCCTCAATAGTTACAGTCATTCTAAACGACTATTTCCCCATAACGATATTCACAATCCTGCCGGGTACATAAATTTCCTTTTTGATTGTCCCGGTAAGCTTGGATGCCACGGCTTCCTTCGCCTTTGCGAGAACCGCATCCTTCGCCTCATCCTTGGCGATCATGATGGTGGCTCTCATTTTCCCGTTAATCTGCACCGCGATCTCCACGGTTGCCTCCACCGTCTTCGCCTCGTCATACTCCGGCCAGGTCTGCTGATATACTCTGCCCTCGCCGCCGATGGCGCTCCAGATTTCTTCTGTGATGTGGGGAGCAACCGGATTTAAGAGAATCACTAACGTCTTCAGTTCATCCTTCGTGACGGATCCCTTTGCGTAAAAATCGTTTAAAAGCGCCATCATCGCTGCGATTGCCGTATTATATTTCAGATTTTCAAAATCGTTCGACACTTTTTTGATGGTCTGGTGCATCTTCGTCTCGAGATCTTTGGAGAACCCGGTCTCCTCCGTCACGATATCCTGGAGTCTCCAGACACGCTCCAGGAAGCGGCGGCAGCCCTTTACACCGTCCTCCGACCAGGAGGCAGCCAGGTCAAAGGCGCCGATGAACATCTCATAGGTGCGCAGAGTATCTGCGCCGTATTCCCGGACAATATCATCCGGATTCACCACGTTGCCGCGGGATTTGGACATTTTTTCTCCGTTTTCACCGAGAATCATGCCGTGGGAAGTCCGCTTCTGATACGGCTCCGGGCAGGGGACAACTCCCTCATCATAGAGGAACTTATGCCAGAATCTCGAGTAAAGCAGGTGGAGCGTCGTGTGCTCCATACCGCCGTTGTACCAGTCCACCGGCATCCAGTATTCCAGCGCTTCCCTGCTCGCCAGCGCTTCCTTATTATTCGGGTCCGTATAGCGAAGGAAGTACCAGGAAGAACCGGCCCACTGAGGCATGGTGTCCGTCTCCCACTTTGCCGGCCCGCCGCAGCAGGGACAGGTCGTATTCACCCAGTCCGTCATCGCAGCCAGCGGAGATTCGCCGTTGTCTGTTGGCATATAGCTCTCCACCTCCGGCAGAAGAAGGGGCAGCTCGCTCTCATCAACAGGGACAAAACCGCATTTTTCACATTTTACAATCGGAATCGGTTCTCCCCAGTATCTCTGGCGGGAGAACACCCAGTCGCGCAGCTTGTAATTTACCTTCGCAGTGCCAATGCCGTTCTCCTCCAGATAAGAAATCATCTTATTCTTCGCATCACGGACCTCCAGTCCGTTTAAGAAACCGGAGTTCACCAAAATGCCGGTGGCCACATCGGTGAATGCGGCTTCATTGACATCCACTTCTTCCCCGTTTTTCGCCACAACCTGCACGATGGGGAGGTCAAATTTTTTCGCGAATTCCCAATCTCTGCTGTCATGCGCCGGAACTGCCATGATGGCGCCGGTGCCGTAGCTCATCAGTACATAATCGGAGACCCAGATCGGCACTTCCTCCTGATTGACAGGGTTGATCGCCGTCAGTCCGTCGATTGCCACGCCGGTTTTATCCTTCGCCAGCTCCGCCCGCTCGAAATCAGACTTTTTCGCCGCCTGCTCACGGTAAGCCTCGATCTCCGCCCAGTTTTTGATCTCATCCTTAAACTGATCCAGATAGGGATGCTCCGGGGAAACAACCATATAAGTCACACCAAACAATGTGTCCGCCCGGGTCGTATAAATGCGCAGCTTCTCTTCTTTTCCCTTGATTGGGAAATCCACCTCCGCTCCGGTAGAACGGCCAATCCAGTTCTTCTGGGAAACTTTTACGCGCTCAATGTAATCGACATCTTTCAGACCATCGATCAGCTTATCCGCATAGTCGGTGATCTTTAACATCCACTCGCTCTTGACCTTGCGGACCACAGGAGAACCGCAGCGTTCGCAGACGCCGTTGACAACCTCCTCGTTGGCCAGACCGACCTTGCAGGAGGTACACCAGTTGATCGGCATTTCTTTTTTATAGGCAAGGCCCTTCTTAAACAGCTTCAGGAAAATCCACTGGGTCCATTTGTAATATTCCGGATCCGTCGTGTTGATTTCCCGATCCCAGTCAAACGAGTATCCCAGCGAGTGGAGCTGTCCCTTGAAACGGGCCACATTCTTCTCCGTTACCACAGCCGGATGAATCTTATTCTTAATCGCGTAGTTCTCTGTCGGCAGTCCGAACGCATCCCATCCCATCGGATAGAGGACATTGTATCCCTGCATTCTCCGCTTTCTGGCTACGATGTCCAGGGCGGTATAAGGTCTCGGATGCCCCACATGAAGCCCCTGTCCCGAGGGATAGGGAAATTCAACCAGCGCATAATATTTCGGCTTTGTATAATCGTCTGTTGCGGCGAAAGCCTTCTCATCATCCCAGACTTTCTGCCATTTCGGTTCCACTACTTTGTGGTTATAAGGTACTGCCATGACTCATTTCCTCCTACTTTATGCTCATTCAGAAAGTGTATCACAACACATTTATGAAATCAAGTAACTATATTTTTCCTGCGTTTGAACCGGCCAGATATCCGCTGGTCCATGCCCACTGCAGGTTATAGCCCCCGCAGATTCCGTCCACATCCAGAATCTCTCCGGCAAAATAAAGACCGGGGACAATCTTTGATTGCATATCTGCGCCCACTTCTTTCAGCGGCACGCCGCCGCAGGTGACCTGCGCCTGCGAGAAAGTTCCGGCGGTTGTAATCTTTACCGTAGTTTCTTTCAGGCGCCGCACGATGGTATCCACTTGTTTTCGAATTGTCTTCTGAGACAATTCAGCAGCCGGAACATTTGCCGGTTTCAGTTCTTTCGTAATCATAAATGCGATTTTCTGATTTACCAGACCGTTTAGAATCTGCTGCCAGATTTTTCCGCAGCATAGATCGGCATGTTCCGACTTGTATTCGTTCTTTACAGACGATGCATCTGTATGCTTTTCTACCGATCTATCTGTGTATCCTCTCTCACGCGTAAATCCGGCTGCCTGCCGAAACAGGATCTGCGTCAGCTGTTCCCTGGAAAATTCCGGCAAAAAATCAATCTGTGCTGTTACATTCCGCCCCTCATCTAACGCGATGGATGCAAAACGGCTGACCTGAAAAGTCGGGATACCGGAAATACCCTCTTTGGTAAACTGCAGCTCACCAGTATCGTCGGCAGCCGTTTTTCCCTCTATCTGCAGCCGGATACCGGCCTGCGCGGGAACGCCAGCCACCTCAGACAGACAGGGTTC
>JAJBTR010000208.1:0-3923 GCA_020860745.1 Lachnospiraceae bacterium
GTTAAATTCAGCATTTATCTTATGTTTAAAATTTCTTCATGAAACAACCCTGATTTTTTATTTCTCATAAAAATTAAAAATAGTTCTTTCAATCCGCTTCCTCTTCTGATAGAATAAATTTGTTGTGAGTCTGAAAGATTTTTATGGCTTAGTAAACGCTAAGGAGGTGCAGTCATGGCAAAGTGCAGCGTGTGCGGAAAAAGTGTTCATTTCGGAAAGAAAGTGAGCCATTCTCATAGAAGATCAAGCAAAATGTGGAAGCCGAACCTGAAAAAGGTGAGATGCGTTGTGAATGGTACACCGAAAAGGATGTATGTTTGTACTCAGTGCCTGAAAGGCAACAAAGTAGAGAGAGCTTAGTATTCAACAGGCAAAGACTTTCCAATGAAAGCAAGAGACTCGCGCAGGCGGGTCTTTTTTCTTACTTTACAGGGAAGCCGCCAACGACAAACTCCCTTACTTCAGGAGCATTCGGAAGCTGATTTCCAACCAGTACCTGCAAGGCAAACCCGCTGCCGCCGCTGACACTTCAATCACTGAACATCCAGTAGCCAGTCAGCAGCAGGACTCCTGCCAGCAGCACTCCCACAAAATTATTCGGGACAAATATCATAAACCGCATTCCCACAGCAAACCAGAACAGGATAAATCCCAGCAGCTGTCTGAATTCATGAGTTTTCACAAAAAAATCCCCCTCTCTCACATTATGATGTTGGGGGCAAAAGCCCTTACAGTGATGATGATACCTGCGAATTGTTCCTCACAATGCGCTGCCGCAATCCTCATCATCATTATATGTGAAAGAGTGGATTTTGTTCAAAATAAAATGTGCTCTGCGGCAGGTCTCCCCTGCGGGTACTTCACCTGCCTTAAACCGCCGTGTCAGCCGTCGTACTCAAGATTTAACTTTTCCTTTAAATCCTTCGCCGCTTCCTCCCTGGCCTCCGCGCGGGCCGCCGCTTCTTCCGGATGCTTTTTTTCATCCATCTTTTTCATAAACTTATTGACAAAATCCGGGACCATATCCAGAATTTTGGAAATATTATCCTGGCTTTTCACGGAGACCATGCGGGTCATGCCGTCCTTGATTACCAGAACCGCGTTCGGGGAAATCTTTCCGCCGACACCGCCGCCGCTGTTTTTCTTTTTCTCACCGATGAAAGCGCCTGCCCCCATGCCAAAGGAGACATCCACCAGAGGAAGCAATATCGTATCCTCAATATAGATTGGCTCTCCCACCACTGTTTTGGAAGATACGAATCCATCCATTCCTTTCATCAGAGAATCTACTGTCTTCTGAAAAGTACCGTTTGTACCGTTGCCATTCGTCTCCACCATATTGAAAACCTCCTGTCCTTTCGTTTCCAATCCGATTAAATCATAATCACCGGGTTCAACTCATCCGCTATGAAATGCAGCGTAGTTCGTCATATGATATCTTTACAAATCTCATTTTCTCAACATATTCACATGCAGCCCATATCTGCCTCAGGCAGCGCTCCTTGCCGCTCCGATAAATCCTCTTACGTTCTTCTGTCTGATCCAGCGGATCAAAAGCATCACCGCATGGAACAGCATCATATGCCCCTTCGCATAAAAATTGCCGCTGATATAAGTCTGCTCTGTCTCAAAATCAGGCGAAATGCGCATGTCTGTCCGGTAAAAAAGCGGTATCATTGCCAGACCTCCCACAACCTTACCCGTCGTGGCCGGATCTGAAAAACCGAACGATAAAGTTCCTCTCACCTGACGGGGACGGATCCGGAACAGAAAAATCTGCAGTCCCGGCCAGATTGCATCCGGAATATCATACTCCAGAGCCCGCCCGCCTGTGCGGGCCACGGTTCTTGAAATGCCCACTGCCTTTTGGAACGTACTTTTTTCCGGTTCCGGCTCCTGATCATCCTCCGAATGCTTTTTTTTCTTTTTTCGTTTTGCCGCTTTTTTCTCTTTTTTTTCTTTCCTCTTCCGGCGTTTCTCCTGATCCGGAAAATCAAGCCGGAAAAAGAGTATATTCAGAAGCAATTCCGCTTTTTCCCCGTAGAAAAAACGAAAACGAACCAGGCGAAGCAGCCAGTGTACCCTCACACTGTATCTCTTCTGATCTATATCCGCGTTAACCTCATAGGATACCGGAAGAAAAAGGAGCGCGGCGATCAAAACCAGCACAACCAGAACCACGATTCCTATGATTTTACACACTGATAACACAATAACCATGCTTTGCATCCTCTGGTCTGCAGCCGTCCGCAGCCTTATAAAAATTTCAGCAGTTACAGCTGACTTATAAACGCTTCCACATCTGCCTTTCCGCATTCCTGAAAAGCGCCGGCTATGATCTGCTCCGCCAGGGAAAACGCCTCGCTCCGGGTGGCGGCCATGCCGACAACCCGCAGATTCTCACGGGGATAATCCTTCTGAAGCAAAAGCAGACTGGGAATGATTTCCAGGACCGCATGCTCACTCTGCGGAAGAACGAGCAGAAAGACACCCGGGTGCGCCAGTCCGTTGGAAATCCGGTATTGCAGCGTCTTAGCTCTGCCGCGGCATCTCTTCCCGATAAACATGTGATCGTCCCAAATCATCTCTCACCCTCATAGTTTTATATAGTATGTTCCGTATTGCGGCAAAGTATTCAGAAGTAACTGTTCAGTACCTTCACAGTTACGAGGAAAAGTCCATTAGAAATCGCTGCGCGATGGGACTTTTCCCTGTGTAATTTACGTCATCAGACGTACTTCGCAGCCAGTGCGAAGTCCTGTCCTGAACAGCTACTTCAGAAGTACTTTCTGCTTCCCCAGAGATTACTTCTCTTCAGATCCTGATACTCGCGGTACGCCTTCTCCAGAATCTGCTTCTCATTGGAAAATTTCAGCAGATGATACGCCTCGTGGTACTTATAATACCCGGAATCTACGAAATACTCCTCCCGCTGCGGCCTGCTGTAATAGCTGTCAGCCATCATAAGATACCAGTGCACCTGCTTGTTCACCGTGTCCTCCGGTACAGAAAATGAATACTCACTCATCCCGATGTATTTGATGATCGCGGCGTCTGCGCCGGTCTCCTCTTTTACCTCTCTTGCGGCAGTATCTTTATACCCCTCACCGGGCTCCACCGTCCCTTTCGGAAGAACCCATCCTTCGTATTTGTTGCGATAATTCTTGTACAACAGCAGAATCTTTCCACGGAATATAACCACACCACCACAGCTGGTTGCCTCAATCATTGCATGCCCTCCCGATGTGGTCCTCAGGAACTGTTATTTTGTGACAGTTCCATACACGCTGCCCCTTTCATCATCTCACAAGGAAGAGCAACGCCTCAAACTATTCCCAGTATACGCTTTTCACCAAAAACATGCAAGATAAAAAGAAAGCGTCCAGGTGCATTCTTATGCCGGGCGCGGCCGCCATAGCGGCAAATTCCCAAACAGCCTCTCTTCTACCGTTCCGCCAGATCCAGCTGCATCGGTTCCAGATAGGGAACCATAATTCCTCCGTGCATGGAAAAGAAAAACCGCTCGTCCAGCTCCTCCCTGCGGAAGCTTTTCCGCCCGCCGGAAACTCCTCTCTCCCAGAAACTCCTAAGCTCCTGATATCTCAGATAATAAAACTCATCACGGTGCGCGAAAAAAATAATCAGAAAAGCGACGCCGCCCTGACGCTCAAAATCCCGCATAAAATTCACCTGATGCTCATGGATGTTCTGCAGAGGGAACGTGTCAGTCTGACACTCTTTCGCGTCAAAGCAGACCGGTATCCCCTGCACCGCACCGATATAGTCCACCGTGCTTTTCTGATCAAAATAGGCCAGCGTGATGTGGCGGCTCTCCTTATCAATCTGAATCGGCGTGATCGGCGTCGGAATCTTCTGCATCAGAGCCAGCCCATGCTCCAGAAATATTACATATGTCCTGTTGA
>JAJBTR010000208.1:3933-6865 GCA_020860745.1 Lachnospiraceae bacterium
GTTGATAAACTCCTCCAGCGTGGATCCCCTGAGACCCCTTGAATTCCATGTGGCCATGTCTATAAAATCCCCCGATGCATCAGCTCTTCCGATTCATAATACAGAATGTTTTCCTGAACGGATGTAAACATCCCATCCTTTAACTCAACCTTGTTGATACAGCAGTTCGGCTGCCGTATTTTCCAGAAGCTTTCCATATCTATTCCGTTAATTCTGCTTAAAAATGCACGAATCACCGTCCCGTGGCAGAGCACCAGCACATTTTTCATCTCCGGATTCCGTTCCAGCGGCAAAAGCTCCCGCTCCATAAAATCATCAATCCGCGCATAGACTTCGTCATAGGTTTCCCCGGTCTCATCGGCTATGTACAGGGCGGGATGGGAAAAACAGTTGACAATGTTCTCATCATGGTTCCGGATGTCTTTCAATTTCAGTCCTTCGTATTTTCCAAAACACATCTCCCGGATGCGCGGGTCAATCCGGAACTCCGTTTGCTTCTGAATGTCATCCCCCGCAGCTTCTGCCGGTCCCTTATCCTTTTTCAGATTCTTCTCCGCGATAATCTCCGCAGTCCGAACCGCCCGGGTCAGAGGGCTGGTATAAATACGGTCAAAACAGATGCCGTCCCTCAAAAAAACCGTCTGCGGAGAGCCTCGCCAGTTCAATGCCGAAATCCGTCAGTTCGATATCCGACGATCCCTGAATCTTTCCGTCCTTATTCCAGTAAGTTTCCCCATGCCTCATAATATAGATATACATAATTCTCCATATCCGTTTCTTTTGCAGTTTGTATTGATTCAGATCCGGACAAATTGCAGAAAAACAATGTCGTACGCCTTGCATTCCGCCTGCCCTCTCGTTTTCAGGATGACTGCAGCCAGTTCTCCGCCCGGCGAAAATCTTCCGGATTATCGGACATGATCACTCTCCCATCCGACAGTTCCACGCGGCAGGCGTGGAGAAGCTGACGCGTTATTCCCGTTTTCTCCCTGAGTTTCCGGTTCCGGGCGGGATCGCCGTATTTCGGATCGCCCAGGATGGGATGCCCGACGGAGGCCAGGTGCGCCCGGATCTGGTGGGACTTTCCGGTGATCAGATGAATCTCCAGAAGCGTCGCGTTGTCAAAATGAGCCAGCGGCCGATAAGCCGTCTCAATCCGGGATTCTGCGGCACGTGAGCCATGTTCTCTCGTGCTGTTCTTTAGCTTCTGACCGTTTTTTCCCTCCGACAGACGAGTCCCCGAAGGATTTTCCCCGGTATCACCCTTTTGAGGCATCTCAGAAAATACTTTCACCTGATTGTTTCTGTGATCTTTTACCAGATAACCGCTCAGGAGCTGCGGCTCCGCCATTTCCCCCCCACACCAGCGCGTGATAGTATTTTTTCACAGACCTGGCTTTCAGCTGCGCTGCCAGATCCTGCAGACCGCGCATTGTCTTCCCTGCCAGAAGAAGCCCGGAGGTATTCCAGTCCAGCCGGTTGCAGATGGATGGGTGAAATGTGCGCAATTCCTCTTCTGTCAGCTGTCCGCTTTTCAGCAGATACGCGAGAATACGGTCATTCGCGGAATCATCCCCCGCCCGGGCTTTCTGTGAAAGCAGACCGGCCGGTTTATCAATCACCAGAATATCATCGTCCTCATAAACTACTGCAATCCCCGCCTGAGCGGCGGCATATTCCGGATTCAGATTATCACCTGTTATTCCCACAGGAGATTTTTTATCTACAGCTTTCGTATTCTCCGCAGAACCAGATTGCCGGATTCCATCATCTGATTTCCGCCCGGAATCAGCCGTTACAGAACTGCCTCCGAAATGAATGGAAGAAAACCTGGAAAAAGTCTCATCCGACAAAAAACCCTGACACAATCCTGTGCCTGTAAGAGCTCCTTTCCGGATGCCTTTTTCCCATTCAGGATTATGTTTTTTTCCGCAGCATTTTATATATAAAACCGGCCGGCGCCTGATTCAGCACTTTAAACAGGTATTTGTCCATACGCTGTCCGGCTTCCCTGGATGAAATCGTAAATTCTTTCATAACCCGAACAATTCCTCTTTGCGTTACCCCGTGATATATGAGCAGTGGAACCCGCTATGTATCTAAAAACGTTATAAATATCTGCCCATCTTTTTACATGCGGGCGATAAGCTCCCTGAAATCTTCTATGTAATAATCCGCCAGCTTCCGCTTTTCCTCCCGCTGCCCGGCGGAATAGTCATCCTCCACAGCGCAGACGCGCATACCGGCGTTTTTCCCCGCGCGGATTCCCATGGGAATATCCTCAAAAACCAGGCAGCGCTCCGGCGCGGCATTCAGCTTTTCTGCCGTCACCAGATAAACGTCCGGCGCCGGCTTTCCTCTGCTGACATCGCAGACGGTAGTCACCGCGTCAATCCGGGAAGCGATTCCGCGTGATGTCAGAAACGTATCCACCAGAAGCTGCGAATTGCTGGTAGCTATCCCCGTCTTTATCTTCCGCCGCCGCAATTCCGCCAGAAAATCCGCGGCGCCCGGTTTTAAGGGCACTTTTGTGCGGTATTTCTCAAGCGCCATGTCGTTCCACAGCTGCTTAATTTCCTCCACCGACTCCTTCAGCGGAAAATGATCCACAAAAAACTGCGCGGTCTCCGTAAAGCCAAGTCCCTCAATCTCACGGTTTAAGGATTCCGGAAAATCTATCTCGTGTTCCCGGAAAAAATCCTGATCAATCTCCGACCAGACCCACATAGAATCCGCCAGCGTACCGTCCAGGTCAAAGATAACTGCATCGATATCGTTTACTATTGAAAATAACCCATTATTCTTCATACAAAATTTCATTCCAAACTTCTGCTATCACTTCTACCACCGTAAACACTCCCCGCAAACCCGGTTTTCAGGCATGCTACGTCGTTCTGCGTCAGCAACCTGCGCTCCACCGGCTTCAGCGACT
>JAJBTR010000163.1:0-2288 GCA_020860745.1 Lachnospiraceae bacterium
CTTTCGGGAGCGCAGGAAATAGAGAGTACGGGCAGGACTGCAGGGAGCAAGGATGAACGCGGCCGCGATAGGATATTGAAAACAACTGGAGGAATGAGGGCAAAGAAAGCGGATAGATCCGTAGAAGTGATTGATACGGCAGCGTTGCTTAGAAAAAAGCAGGATCGAAACTGAGAATACGAGGAGTTACATTACTCCGGGAATTTGGTCTGTAATCATTTGTATAGCGCCAGAAATATAGTATATAATTAAATTGCAACGGTGAGGTGGCGCTCTGACAAATTTTCATATGAAATTGCAGGAAATCGTGAGGGAAATTTTCGCGAAACCCCTTGACATCCTCGTGTTTTGTGTTAAAGTGATAAGGTAATTGAAATAGTGGTATGAATGAGAGTGGGTGAGAACCCACTCTCAGCTTTTATGTGCGCAGGGGAAAATGACAGCTTTGCTGTCCTGTTCTGTGCGGCGGGGGTATGAGACAAAAGCTGTCTTCTGCCTGATTTGAGCCGCACAGGGTATTTTGCAGCATCAGAGTCCGGATGGCCTCACCCGGTCCGATGATTTGTTTGAGAGGTATAGGAATGACGAAGAGAGAGAGTTACGAATCCCGCACGGAGGCAATGCTGCTGCCGTTGATGGAGGAGTTTCATTTTGAACTGGTGGATGTGGAGTATGTAAAGGAGGGCGGCACATGGTATCTGCGCGCCTACATTGACAAGGAGGGCGGCATCACGGTGAATGACTGCGAGGCAGTTTCCAGGCGGATGAGCGACCTTCTGGATGAGGAGGATTTTATCGAGGATTCCTACGTGTTTGAGGTAAGTTCCCCGGGGCTGGGACGCCCGTTGAAAAAGGAGAAGGATTACATCCGCAGCATGGGAAAAGAGATTGAGATCCGCACCTACCGTGCCATAGACCGGAAAAAAGAGTTTCGCGGCGTATTGTCCGCATACACAGAGGATACCGTGACGATTGTCGCGGAAGACGGGCAGTCACATACATTTGAGAAAAAAGACATTGCTCTGATCAGACTGGCATTTGACTTTTAAAGAGGAGGAAAAGGAAATGGCAAAGACGAAGAAAAGCAGCAAAAATAATCTGCAGAATGACAGCCAGGAGCTGCTGGAAGCGTTGAAAATTCTGGAAAAGGAGAAAAATATCAGCAGGGAATCTATCCTGGAGGCGATTGAGAATTCTCTGATCACAGCCTGCAAGAACCATTTCGGCAAAGCGGATAATGTAAAAGTAGAGATGAATCCGGAGACCTGTGAATATCATGTCTATGCGGAGAAAACCGTCGTGGAGGAAGTGGAAGACCCGGTTCTTGAGATCAGTCTTGCAGAGGCAAAGATGCGTGATATCAACTATGAACCCGGTGATATTGTCCGTGAAGAGATTCAGTCCAGGAGCTTCGGACGGATTGCGACGCAGAATGCCAAGAATGTCATCCTCCAGAAGATCCGCGAGGAAGAGCGCAAAGTGATCTATGACCAGTTCCAGGGCAAATCCAGAGATGTGGTGACCGGTATCGTCCAGCGCTATGTCGGCAGAAACGTCAGCATCAATCTGGGTAAGGCAGACGCGCTTCTGACGGAAAAAGAGATGGTCCGCGGGGAGCATTTTGAGCCGACCCAGCGTGTGAAAGTGTATATTCTCGATGTAAAAGCCACCTCCAAGGGACCGAAAATTCTGGTGTCCCGGACACATCCGGAGCTGGTGAAGCGCCTTTTTGAGGAGGAAGTGGCGGAGGTCCGCAACGGTATCGTGGAGATCAAGAGCATTTCCCGTGAGGCCGGAAGCCGTACAAAGATGGCGGTCTGGTCCAAAGACCCGGACGTCGACGCGGTGGGAGCGTGCGTGGGTATGAACGGCGCCCGTGTCAACGCGATCGTGGATATGTTAAACGGAGAGAAGATTGATATCATCAACTGGGACGACAATGCCGCGCTTCTGATTCAGAATGCGCTCAGCCCGGCAAAGGTGATTTCCGTCATCGCGGACAGCGAGGAGAAGACGGCAAAAGTCATTGTGCCGGATTACCAGTTGTCTCTCGCAATCGGCAAGGAAGGGCAGAATGCCCGCCTGGCTGCGCGGCTGACCGGGTTTAAGATTGATATCAAGAGCGAGACCCAGGCGCGTGAGGCCGGCGACTTTATCGACTATGAGACCGAGTACGAGGATGCCGAGTATGACGACGATTATTATGGCAGCTATGACGATGAGAATTATGCGGATGGCGGCTATGCAGATGAAAAATACGCAGACGGCGGGTACGCGGATGGAGACTA
>JAJBTR010000163.1:2388-3616 GCA_020860745.1 Lachnospiraceae bacterium
ACGGCGGGTACGCGGATGGAGACTACGCAGACGGCTATGCTGAGAAAGATTACGCGGAGCGGGATTACGGCAACGCGGAATACGCGGATGGCGGCTATGCCGAAAAAGAGTACGCTGATGAGAATTATGCAGACGAAGAATATTCTGACGATGGCTATGCGGACGGAGAGTACGCGCCGGAAGACGGCGCAGATGAGCGGTATGCGGACGAGGTGAATGCCGATGAGTAAAAATGTGCCGATGCGTATGTGTGTTGGCTGCAGGCAGATGAAGGAAAAGCGGGAGATGATCCGCGTGGTGCGGCTGCAGGATGAGACAGTGATCCTGGACGCAACCGGCAAAAAAAACGGCCGCGGCGCCTATCTCTGCAAGGATCCGGCCTGCCTGGAGAAAGCCATAAAAAACCATGGCATGGAGCGCTCCTTTAAAATGAGTATACCGAAGGAGACAGTTGCAGAACTGGAAAAGGAGATGAGTTTGATTGCCAAATGACAGAATTCTGTCTGGCCTTTCTCTGGCGCAGAAAGCGGGCAGAACAGCCAGCGGAGAGTTTTCCGCGGAAAAGGCAGTGAAGGAGGGCCGGGCGTTTCTGGTGATCGTAGCCGGAGATGCATCCGACAATACGAAAACCAAAATGAGAAATATGACAGAGTATTATGAGGTTCCGCTGTATTTTTATACAGATAAGGAGAACCTGGGAAGATGCATCGGCAAGGAGTATCGATCAATGGTGGCAGTGACTGATCCCGGATTTGCGGATTCCATAGAAAAGCAGCTGAAGGCAATGTTACAGGTAAACAGGGAGGAAAAAGCATGACAAAAGTGAGAGTATATGAGATTGCAAAGGAATTAAATGTGTCAAATAAGGAAATTATTGATTTCCTTTCCGGACATAATATAGAAGCAAAGAGTCATTCCAGTTCTCTGGAGGACGACGCGGTTTCCCTGATCCGGGGACATTACGGGAAAAAATCTTCCGTTGCGGCGGAGCCGTCAGATGCAAAATCGGAAGGGGAGGAGAAGCGGGAGCGGCCGAAGAAAAAAGCGACCATTTCCGCAGTATACAATCCTCAGAACAGCAAGAGCGCCGATCGCAGAAACGGAGGACCGCGCAGCCGCGGCAACCAGACCCGCGTGACCAATGAGCAGCGCCCGACGGGAGACCGTCCGCGTCGTCCGGCACGTCCGGCGGGAGAGCGTCCGGCACGCCCGTCAGGAGAGCGCCCGG
>JAJBTR010000163.1:3716-6804 GCA_020860745.1 Lachnospiraceae bacterium
CGTCCGGCACGCCCGTCAGGAGAGCGCCCGGTACGTCCGGAGAGTGATCCGGCACAGCGTCCGACCGGTGAGCATGCACAGCAGGAAAAGGAGCGTGTGCAGCATCCGGCAGGAGACCGTCCGGTGCAGCGTGAAGGCGAACGGGTGCAGCGTCCGACCGGAGAGCGCCCGGCACAGCAGGAAGGCGAGAAAGAGCAGCGGCCGGCGGAAGACCGTCCGGTGCGCCAGAATATCTATCGGTCCGATTACCGGCCGCCGGTGCGTCCGGAGAACACAGATCGCCCGCAGCGCAGATACAGCGACCGCCCGGCCCGTCAGGATGGAGACCGTCCGTGGCGCAACGGTACAGACAGACCGGACCGAAGAAGCGGTGAACGTTCGGATTACCGGACCGGAGACCGGCAGCAGCGCGGCGAAAACAGTGATCGCTCCCAGCGCAGGTACGGCGACAGACCGGCTCGACAGGGACAGGAAGGGGACAGAAATGGCCGCGGTGAAAAAGGCAATTACAATAATCAGAGGAATTTCCAGAATAATCGCAATCGTACCGGTGACGCTCAAGGTAATCGAAACAATCGACCGGACGGTTCGAATCGTTTTAAAGACCAGGGAGGACGGCCGGGTCAGGACTCCCAGAGAGTAAGACGCGATTCCGGCAGCGCCGCCATGGGAGATATGCGCGGAAAAGAGTCCAGGAATAATAACGCGAATGCAAACAAAAAGAAAAAGCAGAATTACGATAAGAAAGACCGTAAGCAGGAGAATTTTGTCAATCTGGAGAAGAAGACCGGGCATAAAAAGCGGAATGCGGTGCCGCAGACCCCGGGGCCGAAGCCGACAGACGAAATCCGCAATATTATCCTGCCCGAGGTGATGACGATCCGCGAGCTGGCCGATATCCTGAAAGTGCAGCCCTCTGAAATTGTGAAAAAGCTCTTTATGCAGGGCATCATGATGACGGTCAACCAGGAAGTGGACTATGAGAAAGCAGAGGAAATCGCACTGGAGTTTAACTGCATTGCGGAGCCCGAGGAGAAAGTGGATGTGATCGCGGAACTCTTAAAAGAGGAGGACGAGAGCGAAGATGAAATGGCGGCGAGAGCGCCGGTCGTCTGCGTCATGGGTCACGTTGACCATGGTAAGACTTCTCTCCTGGATGCGATCCGGAATACCCGTGTGACCGACCGCGAGGCGGGCGGCATCACCCAGGCAATCGGCGCTTCCGTGGTATCCATCAACGGTCAGAAAATTACATTCCTTGACACGCCCGGACACGAGGCTTTTACAGCCATGCGTATGCGGGGCGCGAACTCCACGGATATCGCGATCCTGGTTGTGGCGGCTGACGACGGCGTGATGCCGCAGACCATCGAGGCGATCAACCACGCGAAAGCGGCGGGCGTTGAGATTATTGTCGCCATCAATAAGATTGATAAGGAAGGCGCGAATGTAGACCGCGTCAAGCAGGAACTGACCGAGTATGAGCTGGTGGCGGAAGACTGGGGTGGCAGCACAATCTGCGTGCCTGTGTCCGCACATACCGGCGAGGGTATCAAGGAACTTCTGGAGATGGTGCTTCTGACTGCGGAAGTTCTGGAACTGAAGGCAAACCCGAACCGGAACGCGAGAGGCCTGGTGATCGAGGCACAGCTGGATAAAGGGCGCGGTACGGTTGCCAGCGTACTGGTGCAGAAAGGCACTCTGAAGGTAGGCCAGTGTATTGCTGCCGGCGCAAGCTACGGTAAAGTCCGCGCCATGATCGACGACCAGGGCAGGCGTGTGAAAGAGGCAGGTCCTTCCACACCGGTGGAGGTTCTGGGACTGAGCAGCGTACCGAATGCCGGCGAGGTCTTTGTGGTATGCGATTCCGAGAAAGACGCGAGAAGCTTTGCGGAGACCTTTATGGCGCAGGATAAGGAAAAACTCGTGGCGGAGACGCGGGCGAGGATGTCCCTGGACGATCTGTTTTCCAAGATTCAGGAGGGCAGCTTAAAGGAGTTCAACCTGATCGTCAAGGCGGATGTACAGGGTTCTGTGGAAGCGGTAAAACAGAGCCTGCTGAAGCTGAGCAACGACGAAGTTGTCGTGAAAGTAATTCACGGAGGCGTCGGCGCCATCAACGAGTCTGACGTGTCTCTGGCAGCGGCTTCCGAGGCGATTATCATCGGATTCAATGTAAAACCGGATCCGGTTGCCAAGTCGACTGCTGAGCAGGAGCAGGTGGATATCCGTCTCTACAATATTATTTACAAGGCCATCGAGGATGTGGAAGCGGCCATGAAAGGCATGCTGGATCCGATCTTTGAGGAGAAAGTGCTCGGCCATGCGGAGATCCGCCAGATCTTCAAGGCATCCGGCGTCGGCAACATCGCCGGTTCCTATGTGCTGGACGGCGTGTTTGAGCGCGGCTGTCAGGTTCGTGTCTCCAGAGAGGGCAAACAGATCTATGAGGGTCAGCTGGCATCCTTAAAGCGCTTCAAGGACGACGTGAAGGAAGTAAAAGCCGGTTACGAGTGCGGCCTGGTCGTGGAGGGATTCAACGATATCGCCGAGCTTGATATCGTGGAGGCGTTCAAGATGGTGGAAGTTCCCAGAACCTGATGTGATCTGTGTAAAGATAAGCGGGGCAGGGACTTAAAGCAGAAAATTTTATTGGAAATAAGAGCATTTTCAGACAGTCCGGTAATCAGTTTATGAGCAGCAGGCTGTTCTGAAAAATGGAGTTATTATGAGAAAGAATAGTATCAAGAATATCAGGTTAAACGGGGAAGTGATGCGCGAACTGAGCGTGATCATCCGGGATGAGATCAAAGATCCGCGCATTCACTCCATGACTTCCATCTCAGCGGTGGAGGTCGCCCCCGATTTAAAGACCTGTAAAGTATATATCATTGTCATGGGCAATGAAAAAGAGCAGCAGGACACGATCGCCGGTTTGAAGAGCGCGGCAGGGTATGCGAGAAAATGCCTTGCCTCCTCCCTCAATCTGCGCAATACGCCGGAGATCCGCTTCATTCTGGATCAGTCCATTGAGTACGGTATCCGGATGTCAAAGAATCTCGACGAGGTCTGCGCGCCGGAAAACCAG
>JAJBTR010000202.1:0-1407 GCA_020860745.1 Lachnospiraceae bacterium
GTATAAGATTAACTAATTTCCAATTGCATCCTCTGCCTGACAGGACACAATCGCGATATCCCATAACACCTCTTATGCATTATGTAATTGTAATCTCTTACGCCTCTTTCTTCACGATGGTCGCGCAGCCCATGCCGCCGCCGATGCAAAGGGTAGCCAGTCCGTATGTAACGTCTCTGGTCTGCATTGCGTGAAGCAGAGTAACAAGAATACGGCAGCCGGAAGCACCAACCGGATGTCCGAGAGCGATCGCGCCGCCGTTGACATTCAGGATATCGGAGCTGAATCCAAGCTCTTTCTGAACCGCTACAGACTGAGCAGCAAACGCCTCATTTGCCTCGATCAGATCGATGTCGCCCATCTCAAGACCTGCGATCTTCAACGCCTTGCGTGTAGCCGGAACCGGGCCGATACCCATGATCTCGGGAGCGCATCCGCCAAGAGCACCTGCTACGAAGGTAGCCATCGGCTTAACACCGAGCTCTTCTGCTTTCTCAGCACTCATAACAACAACCGCCGCAGCACCGTCGTTGATACCGGAAGCGTTACCGGCGGTAACAAGTCCGCCCTCTTTGCCGGAGCAGCATCTTAATTTGGAAAGGGACTCAGCGGTGGTACCCGGACGCGGGCCCTCATCCTTTGTGATCATAACGGTCTCTTTCTTAACCTTAACCGGAACCGGAACGATCTCAGCGTCAAATGCGCCGTTCTCCTGCGCCGCTACTGCTTTCTGCTGGGAAGCAGCTGCAAATGCATCAAGCTCTTCACGGGTCAGTCCCCACTGATCGCAGATGTTCTCAGCAGTGATCATCATATGATAGTTGTTAAACGCATCCCAAAGTGCATCGTTTACCATGGTGTCGATCATGGTAGCGTTGTTCATTCTGTAACCGAAACGAGCTTTCTTTAAAGCGTAAGGAGCCATGGACATGTTCTCCATACCGCCTGCAACAACGATGTCAGCCTGTCCGGCCATGATCATGTTCGCCGCCTCGTTTACGCACTTCAGACCGGAACCGCAAACTACGTTCAGTGTGAATGCCGGTACGGTATCCGGAACGCCTGCCTTGATGGAAGCCTGACGAGCAACGTTCTGTCCCTGGGAAGCCTGGATAACACAGCCCATCATTACTTCGTCAACCTGATCCGCCGCAATGCCGGCTCTGTTAATTGCCTCTTTGATGACGATGGAACCCAATTAAACAGCCGGTGTGTTACCAAACTGTCCGCCCATTTTGCCGATTGCTGTACGGCAAGCACTTGCGATTACAACTTTTTTAGCCATTTTCTTCTCTCCTTCTGACTGTTTTGAAATATTATTTGCGGCATTCCCGAGATAGAATACCGCAGACAAAAATCATTTTAGCACTTTTAAAAATATTTGGCAACCACTCCATCGCGTGTTTT
>JAJBTR010000202.1:1417-2702 GCA_020860745.1 Lachnospiraceae bacterium
CGCCTGCCGCCGCAGAACTAGTAAGAACTACACAGCAATCAATATTTTATGCCGTAAAATATTGGTTATCCCGCTCTTTCAAAGCGTAAGCGATATTGATCGCATGATCGGAGCACCGCTCCAGATCCGTGACGATGTCGGAGAAGATAACGCCGCTCATGGGATTGCACTCGGATCTCATCAGGCGGTCCACATGGCTGTCGATCAGCATTTTCTGCAGATCATCCACCTGAGACTCCAGTTCTTCCAGGCGGTCAATCTGCGCGTAATCCTCCGTGACGAAGATATCCAGAGCCAGGCGCACGGCCTCCATGGTATTGGACGTCATCTCCCTCAGCTCCGATATGGCCGCCTCAGACAGACTCGTCTTCTTTGACTGCAGCTGCTCCGAATATTCCGTAATGTTGATTGCGTGGTCCGAGAGGCGCTCAATGTCCGTCGTGGCGATGGTCATCATGGAAATCCGCTTCATATGGTTTTTCGAAAGATCAAACCGCCGAAGCGCGATCATCCGCTCTGTAATGGCCTGATCCAGAATTGCAACCGTATCGCCTCTCTCCCGGATTTCCTCCGCCTGATCCGCATCATAATGGAAGAAACAGTCAATGGCCTCCTGCAGGTTATCCGCCGCGATCCGGCCCATACGTGCGATCTCAAGCTGTGCCTGACGCAGCATAAGGATCGTGGGAACCCGGGTAATATCGGTCATATATACCAGCGAACGGTCTTCCTGCGTCCTGGTCTCCTCCGGCTTTAACGGAATAATCTTATAAGACAGGGCAATAATCTGCTTCGTAAAGAAAAGCTCAACCACCACAGCAATAATCGCAAAGATTGTGTGGGTATTGGCGATCTGACGGCCGATGTCATTCGGCGACAGAGACTGGATCAGCGTCAGTATTCCCGGGAAAACATTGATCAGAACAATAATGATACCCGCGCGGATTACATTAAACAGTAGATTAAGGATAGCGGAGCGCTTGCCATTGCGGTTGGTGGTCAGGCTTGCCAGCAGGTTGGGTGTGACAGAACCGATGGCCGCACCGATGATCAGATACACAGCCATATCATAACTGAGCAGCCCCTGAATCGCAAAAGCCTGGAAAATAACCGTCGCCGAGGAAGAACTCTGCAGCAGAGCCGTAAAAGCGATACCGAAAAGGAAAGCCAGCGCCGGATTGTTCAGCGCAGACAGAAATTCTACAAAAACAGGCGACTCAGACAGCGGCGCAATCGCCTCTTTCATAATGGCAATGCCCTGGAACAGCATTCCGAATCCCAGAAT
>JAJBTR010000202.1:2712-6724 GCA_020860745.1 Lachnospiraceae bacterium
CCGGAGATAACAAAGCCAATGACCATCACGTCCGTGGCTGATGAGCTCTGGATCAGCATCGTCATGCCCAGACCAACCAGGACGGCGACAAACTTGTTCTTCGTGGCATGTTCCAGAATCGTCTGGAGATTATCACCACAGGCATCGCGCAGGCCGCTTGACATAATCGTCATGCCGTACAAAAACAGCCCGACACCCCCAAGCAGCAAAAATACCTCTGTAACAGACATTGTTTTATCCTCCGTAGACTGCGGACTCCATTGTCCCAATCCATCTTATTTTACCAGTATTTTTTCGATTTGTCGCGTATTTGTGAAAAAATAGTAAATTTTGAGAAAAATGCATGTAAATAAGCCGCAAAGAGGTTGTAAATTTCTCTGTTTTGACAGTTTAAAAATCATTCTCCTGCAGCTCCTGCTCCGAAAAAATCCTTTTCACAATCACTCGATAGTCGGTAAGCCGCTTTGATTTACGGATTGCTTTCTCATATTTTTCATGATTGGTAAAACCATGCGCCATATAATACCAGAGTTCTTTCATCTTAAAGAGAACTGTCTTTTCTCCGAACAATACCGATTCGTAATCTGACAGCAGGCGATCATGGAAAGCCAGAAGCTGCCCCTTTGCAAGTCTGAATTCACTCTGCTGTATTCCGGAATCATGCGTTACTTCAACTGTCAGGTTCTGATAGCAATATCCTTCCGGACTATCAGATAAACTTTGAGTCAGAGCGGTTCTTTCCTTTTCCTGCAGTCTTTGGTTCCACCGGGCTCTCACTTCCCCAAACAAAGCCGGGTCTGCGAGCACGCCCCGCCCCATCATCACGGCATCCACATCCGGAAATTCATCATGGAATTCAGTAAAAGCGGACGGCGAAAAAATATCGCCATTATAGACCACAGGCATGTATGCACGCGACAGTGCCCGGGAAAACATCTCCCGGTTTGGAACATTTTTATAATAATCCGTTTGCACCCTGGGATGAATGATCAGTTCCTCCATGGGATAACGGTTGAAAATCTCCAGCAGACGCACGAACTCCTCCGGGTTTTCCATTCCCAGCCGGGTCTTCACCGAAATCCGCACTTCACAGTTCGCAAAAATTTCATCCAGAAAACGCTCCAGTTCCTCCGGCCTCCCCAGAAATCCTGCGCCGCGGCCTTTGGTCACCACCGTCCGGGACGGGCAGCCCAGGTTCAGGTTGACCTCCCCGTAACCAAACGCCTGCAGTTCCCTCACCGTCTCGATGAAAAGTTCCGCCCGGTTGGTCAGAATCTGCGGCACCAGGCAGATCCTCTCATTGCGCTCCGGCGCAACATCCCGTCGGTCGCGCGGCGTCAGACACCGCTTTTCCCCCGGTGAGATGAACGGGGAAAAATATTTGTCCGCTTTCGGAAAAAAGTCCGCCTGGGCATTCCTGTAAATGTATCCTCCGATGCCCTCCAGCGGGGCAAAATATAACTGCATACAAATCTCCATTCCGCCGCCTTTCAGCCGGCAGCACATACAATTGAAATTGCAATAATTTTCTTAAAGTGTTAGACTATAAAAAATCTGTATCATTTATGCCGTTGAACGACAAACATGGCACTTATGCCGGCCTGCGCCGAACAGGAAACACTGCACCGCAACGTGCCGAAAGGAGATGCCATGATATACACTGACACATACACTTCCTCTCTTGGAAACATCACGCTGACCGCAACAGAAACTGCTTTGACCGGCCTGTGGTTCGAAGACGAAAAATATTACGGCAAAGTCTTCGCAAAGATGACGCCGTGTCCCTGCAAAGACCATCCTGTACTCGCACGGACACGGGAATGGCTTGACGCCTATTTCTGCGGCCGGAATCCGGATTTTACGCCGCCATTGCTTCTGGAGGGAACGCCTTTCCGCCTGGCTGTCTGGGAGATTCTGAAAACGATCTCCTATGGGCAGACTATGACTTACGGAGAGATCGCGCGAATCATCGCCGCGCAGCGCAAAATCCCCCGTATGTCCGCACAGGCGGTGGGCGGCGCCGTGGGACATAATCCCATCTCCATCATCGTTCCCTGCCATCGGGTCATCGGAACGGACGGCAGCCTGACCGGGTACGCCGGCGGGCTGGACCGGAAAACCGCCCTGCTCCAGCTGGAGGGAATCTCAATAAATAAAAGTGCCATAAAACCACATCCGAACCGATAAGCAGACTGCGACAGAAATTTCTGAACAGTATGCCGAAACACAGCCTCAATTATAACAGATATCCTGATGCCCAAAAACTCCCCAGCCAAATCCGGGGAGTTTCATGTTCTGACTCATCGTAGAAAAGCCATTGCATATTGATATTTTATAACAACAAGTTCCTTCTCCTGACGCAGAAGTATATACACTTTTACTTCGCCAGTTCCTGCAGTCCCTGAAACAAATCAATATCTGACTGCTGCACTTTCATATTCGTCGTCACCGACTCCTGACCCGGCTTCGTCACCGTGATTTCCAGAATCGTTCCCTCCGGGATCCCGCTGCCGAATATACTGCCGAAAAAGGCGCTGAACTTTGGATGATTCGCCGAAAATGTGTTTCTTGCCTGCATCAGTTTTTTAATTGTAGCCGGATTTACCATGACTGTCACTCCTGTCTTTTTATCCGTTGTTGCATCTCCTGCTCTCAGTATTTCAACATATGCAAACGCATCATACAGCCGGGGATTCTGACCCCGACATCATTATGAGCAAAGTGGTTCGCTACCCAAATTACCTCTCAGCTTATCCCTGCATGGAATCGGCGATCGCATCCGCCAGCGCCTCAATCTCCGCCATCTGATCTGCGCGCAGTGCGGATTTCAAAGTGACTCCCTCCTCCAGCACAGTCATATTCTTCAGGCCGCCGATAATCTCCCGCATCTGCCTTCCGCTGGTCGCTGCCCAGGAACCATTTTCGATAAAGGCGACCGTACGGTTCTGCAGATTATGCGACGCCAGATCGCGCAGGAGCTCGTCCATCGTGATAAAAATACCCGCGTTGTAAGTCGTGGAGGCAAATACCAGATGACTATATTCGAACGCCGCTGCAACGATCTCCGAGGAAGCTGTGACAGACACATCAAAAATAGTCGTCCTGATGCCCTTATCCCGCAGTTTGCAGGCCAGAATGTTCGCCGCATTCTCCGTATTGCCATACACGGAAGCATAGGCAATCATCACACCGGTGACCTCCGGCTCATACCGGCTCCACTGCTGATACTTCTCCACGTACAGATCAATATCCTCGCGCCACACAAAACCGTGCAGCGGACAGATCATCTTAATCTCAACTCCGGCCGTCTTTTTCAGAAGAGCCTGTACCTGCGTGCCGTATTTTCCAACGATATTCGTATAATATCTGCGCGATTCTTTCAGATAATCCGCAAAGAAATCCACTTCATCCGCAAACAATGCGCCGTTTAACGCTCCGAACGTCCCGAACGCGTCCGCCGAGAATAATATCCCGGCTGTGACATCATAAGTAACCATCACTTCAGGCCAATGCACCATGGGTGCCATCAGGAAAGTCAGCTTGTGTGCACCCGTCTCCAGGACATCGTTTTCCTTTACAATCTGCACATTCATCTTAAAATCCGCTCCGAAGAACTGATAAATCATGCCCTCCGTCTTTTTATTGCAGACCACAGTCACATCCGGGTAGCGCAGCAAAATCCCGCCCAGCGTGGCGGAGTGATCCGGCTCCATGTGATGAATCACCAGATAATCCAGCTTCCGCCCGTCCAGCGCATGCGCTACATTTTCAAAAAACACCGTGTCAACCGCCTTATCCACCGTATCAAACAGGACCGTTTTCTCATCCAGAAGAAGATAGGAGTTATAAGAAACGCCGTCCGGCACTGAGTAAACGCCCTCAAACATCGCGAGCCGCCGGTCGTCTCCTCCCACCCAGACAAGGTCTTCTGTAACATTTCTAGTACAATACATGTTTACACCTCCCTATTGTGTCAAGCATAAAATGCTTGATTTTTCAATGTTTTTTCAGT
>JAJBTR010000247.1:0-3601 GCA_020860745.1 Lachnospiraceae bacterium
GTTGGAATGGGGTTTGGTATTTGATAAAATGTTCGTGAGAAACCCCTGCACCAGCAGGTGGTCCAGTTGACATGGGCAGGACGCGTTGATATACTGAAAAACAGTGAAAAGACAAAAGATTCTGTCATGCGGAGTGACAGATCTACCAGAAAGAGGAGACGGAAGTATGAAATACTGTATTTTTTGCGGAAAGCAGATAAAAGAGGGGCAAAAGTTCTGCCCTTACTGCGGTAAGCCACAGAGTAAAATGTCGAATTCTACCGGATCGAAAAGCAGGGGGACAGGAAGGAACACTGGGACGGCGGCGCAAATGAAACCTGCAAGGTCAACGGGAAAGCAGAAAGACTCTGCGCACCCGGAGATGGGTGGTTCTAAAAAGCTGCGGCTCCTCCTCATTATCATTATCATAGCGGCAGTGCTTGTGGCAGGCGGAATCGTTGTGATAAAAACCGGCCTGTTGGATTCAATCCTGCCTGGAAGCCGGACAGAGACCGGGCAGGAGGATGAAGATGAGGATGAGGATGACCGCGATGGCAGAGACCGGGATGAGGATGAGGAGCTTTCCGCGGAGGAGGAAGAAGCCGAAGAGGAAGAAGTGGATCTGTCCGATATCGATGTTGACGCCGTATCCGACAGTTATGTGGAGTTTACCGGCGTACTGACCTATGCAGGGGACGGCTATGGGGTGGCTCTGGATGACGCCTGTAATATCTACGCATACGACAGTGACGGTGAAAAGGTTGTGATGAATGCGGTCGATGGGATTTTCTTAAGCGAGGTTGGCAATTGGGATGTCGATGACTATCTGGGTGAGGAGGTTACTGTCGGCGGCTATATTGAGGTCGAAGACCAGAATGTGACGATGGTCCTGGAAGATTTTGAGGGACCGGAACCGGCGGAAGATACGGCGATCCACAGTTACCGGATTATTGTTAAGGACTGTACCTGGGAGGAAGCCATGCAGGAAGCGCAGGAGATGGGAGGTTATCTGGCCCGCATCAACTCACAGGAGGAGTATGATACGATCCTGACGCAGCTCAATGCGGGAGATTACTCCAAATATCATTTTTATCTCGGCGGACGCAGGGACAGCGATGGCAGCGACTATTACTGGGTGGGAACCGACAATGAATTTATCGGGGACAGCTTAAATGGCAGTTCTTCCTGGTGCCGGAGCGCCTGGTATGACGGAGAGCCGAGTTATGCAGACGGTGATGTCGCGGAGGATGTCATGAACCTGTTCTGCGTGGGCGGCACCTGGTATCTGAATGATTCTTCCATGGATCTGCCGGGAAACTACCCGAATTACCTGACCGGCTGTGTGGGATATATAGTAGAGATCGAGTAACATATAAAAATCAAGGAAAGTGTACATAAACGCGGGAAATGAATATGAAATATAAATGCAGGAAAATAATCAGTCTGGGCCTGGCACTCTGCCTTCTGGCCGGGCTTCTGACCGCATGCGGGAATACCGATACCGTGGAGGAGAACACAGACACTGTGGAGGAGAGTGCAGCGGACGAGACGGAGAAAGAGAATACTTCTGAGGAGCCGGAAGAAGCCGGAACGGAGGAGCTGACGCTGGAGGAAAAAGTGGCGGCAAAGCTGGAGAAACTGACGCTGGAGGAAAAGGTGGCGCAGATGTTTGTCGTCACGCCGGAGGCTCTGACCGGGGTGGGCACAGCGGTTCAGGCGGGAAGCACAACCCAGGCCGCGATTGAGGAGTATCCTGTGGGAGGAATCGTCTACATGGCGGACAATCTGCAGGATCCGGATCAGACGGCACAGATGCTGGAGAATACCATGGCTTACAGTCAGGAGGCGGTGGGGCTTCCCATCTTTCTTTCAGTGGATGAGGAGGGCGGCACTGTGACACGGGTGGCCTCCAACAGTGCGTTTGGCGTGACCGATGTGGGAAATATGAGCGACATTGGGGCATCCGGGGACACAGAGGCTGCGTATGAGGCCGGCTGCACCATCGGCTCTTATTTAAGCGAACTGGGGTTTAACCTGGACTTTACTCCGGTTGCTGATGTTTTGACTAACAGTGAAAATGAGGTTGTGAAAGTGCGAAGTTTCGGTTCCGACGCGGAGCTGGTCAGCCAGATGGTGGAGCTGGAAGTCGCGGGCCTGGAGGAGGAGAATGTCCTCGCCTGCATCAAGCATTTTCCGGGGCATGGAGCCACCGGCGGAGATACCCATGAGGGTTCCGTCGCTGCGTACCGGACGCTGGAAGAACTTTACGAGTCAGAGCTGGTCCCGTTCGCCGATGCGATTGAAGCAGGCATTTCCTTTATCATGGTGGGACATTTTTCCCTGCCGGAGGTGACCGGCGACGATACGCCGTGCTCCCTTTCATCGGAGATTGTGACTGATTTGCTTCGGGAGGAGATGGGTTATGACGGGATCGTAATCACGGACGGGCTGAATATGGGCGCTATCAGTGATACGTATTCCTCCGCTCAGGCTGTCATCAGGGCTGTCGAGGCGGGGGTGGATATGCAGTTAATGCCGGAGGATTTCCGGAGTGCATACGAGGGGTTGCTGGCTGCCGTGGAGACCGGCGAGATATCGGAAGAGCGGATTGATGAATCTGTAACGCGGATTCTGACTGTGAAGATGCAGATGGACAGCTATGTGGAGGATGAGGATGGCGGTGACGTTGCCGGAGAGATCGCGGATACGTTGACCGAAGAAGATTCTTCCGGGGATACTGATGATGCGGAGAGCGGTTCTGACCAGTCCGGCGCGGACAATGGGAAATTAGTGGTCATTGACGCCGGCCATCAGAGGTATGGCAACAGCGAGCAGGAGCCGGTGGGACCGGGAGCTTCCGAGACAAAAGCAAAGGTTTCCGGCGGTACCAGCGGTGTCAGCACAGGGCTGGCGGAATATGAGCTGAATCTCCAGGTTTCCCTGAAGCTGCAGGCGGAGTTGGAGGCCAGAGGTTATCAGGTGATTATGGTTCGGACTTCCAACGATGTGGATATTTCCAACAGCGAGCGGGCGGCCATCGCCAATGAGGCCGGGGCGGATGCTTTTGTCCGTATTCACGCCAATGGATCCACGGACAGCAGCGCAAACGGTATGATGACGATATGCCAGACATCTTCCAATCCATACAATGCATCACTCTACAGTGAGAGTAAAGCTCTGGCGACAGTGATTCTGGATAACATGGTGGCTGCGACCGGTGCAAAGAGAGAGTACGTCTGGGAGACGGACACGATGTCGGGTATTAATTGGGCGTCCGTTCCGGTGACCATCATAGAGATGGGGTATATGACCAACGCAGCGGAGGATCAGAAGCTGGCGACGGATGCGTACCAGTATCAGATTGTGGACGGGATCGCCAATGGAATAGATGAATATTTCGGGTTTTAAAGCGGGGGATATTTTTATATAAAACTTCTTGAATCCTCTCCTCCATCCGTGTATAATCGGTAAGGATAGGGATTTGCAGGGAAGCTCATCAGGTAATAAGACAGTATTTTTTACGCTGACTTATGTCTGATCAGAGTTGTGAACGGATGATGAGCGAATCGCTGAATTTTTTTGAGAAAGGAAAATATGTCTGTTATTTTCTCTGACATATGGT
>JAJBTR010000247.1:3611-6707 GCA_020860745.1 Lachnospiraceae bacterium
TGGTAATGGTATGATCGACATCAGATTTTTGAGGGAGAACCCGGAAGTTGTAAAGCAGAATATCAGAAATAAATTTCAGGACCGCAAGCTGCCGCTGGTTGACGAGGTGATCGACCTGGACGCGCAGGCGCGCGCGACGCAGCAGGAGGCGGATACCCTCCGCTCGAACCGCAATAAGATCTCAAAGGAGATCGGCGCCCTGATGAAGCAGGGGAAAAAGGAAGAGGCGATGGCCTTAAAGGAGCAGGTGGCCCGGGATGCCGAGCACCTGAAGGAGCTGGAGGAGCAGGAGGCTGATCTCCAGGAAAAAGTCAGAAAGATTATGATGACGATCCCGAACATCATTGACCCCTCTGTTCCTATCGGAAAGGATGACAGTGAGAACGTGGAGGTGGAGCGCTTCGGGGAACCGGTAACACCGGATTTTGAGATTCCGTATCACACCGAGATCATGGAGAAGTTCAACGGCATCGACCTGGACGCGGCCCGGAAAGTGGCTGGCAATGGTTTTTACTATCTTCAGGGCGATATCGCGCGGCTGCACTCCGCGGTGACTGCCTATGCGCGGGATTTTATGATTGACAAGGGATTTACTTACTGCATCCCGCCATTTATGATCCGCAGCAATGTGGTGACGGGCGTGATGAGCTTTGACGAGATGGACGCCATGATGTACAAGATCGAGGGCGAGGATCTCTATCTGATCGGTACTTCCGAGCACTCGATGATCGGACGATTTATCGACGAGATGATTCCGGAGGAGGAACTGCCGAAGACGATGACCAGTTATTCCCCCTGTTTCCGCAAGGAAAAAGGCGCCCACGGCATTGAGGAGCGCGGCGTATACCGTATCCACCAGTTTGAGAAGCAGGAGATGATCGTGGTATGCAGGCCGGAGGAGTCCCCCATGTGGTTTGAGAAACTCTGGCAGTATACGGTGGAGCTGTTCCGCAGCATGGATATTCCGGTGCGGACGCTGGAGTGCTGTTCCGGCGATCTGGCCGATTTAAAAGTGAAGTCGATTGACGTGGAGGCATGGTCCCCGCGCCAGCAGAAGTATTTTGAGGTGGGAAGCTGTTCCAACCTGGGCGACGCGCAGGCGAGAAGACTGCGGATCCGTGTGAAAGGCGGGGACGGCAGCAAGTATTTTGCCCACACACTGAACAACACCGTGGTGGCGCCGCCGCGGATGCTGATCGCGTTCCTGGAGAACAACCTGAACGCGGACGGGACGGTGAACATCCCGAAGGCGCTGCAGCCTTATATGGGCGGCAAGACAAAAATTGAGTAAGAAAATGGAACCAAATGCGGCGAGGAAATATCCTTGCCGTGTATTTTGCAAAGATGTTTTGGCGACACCGGAGTCTGAGATAAGAGCCAGCTGATTTTCGTGATCGGATCTATGCTTTGCAGGACTCCGCAGGTATCATCATATCATAATGTTTTTGTGGATTGAATGAATATGGAAAGGGGATAACGAATGAGAGCGTTTCTGATTTTGGAAGACGGCACCGTGTTTACCGGCACCAGTATCGGTTCTGAGCGGGAAGTCATCAGTGAGATCGTATTTAACACTTCCATGACCGGTTATCTGGAAGTTCTGACGGACCCGTCCTACGCAGGACAGGCCGTAGTGATGACCTATCCGCTGATCGGGAATTACGGCATCACGCCGGATATGGAGTCCGACCGTCCCTGGCCGGACGGCTATATTGTGAGAGAATTGTCGCGGATGCCCAGCAATTTCCGCTGCGAGGGTACGATTCAGGACTTTCTGAAAAAATATGACATCCCCGGTATCGCGGGCATTGACACCCGCGCGCTGACGAAGATTCTCCGTGAGAAAGGCACCATGAACGGGATGATCACGACCAAAGAGTACGATGATCTGAGCGAGATTCTTCCGAAGCTAAAGGCGTATACGACCGGAAAAGTGGTGGATAAAGTTACCTGCAGGGAAAAATACACACTTCCCGGCGACGGCTGTAAAGTGGCATTGCTGGATGTGGGCGCGAAGCGCAACATCGCGCGTTCCCTGAATCAGCGGGGGTGTGAAGTCACTGTCTACCCGGCGCGCACACCGGCGGCGGAGATTCTGGCGGCGGAGCCGGACGGCATCATGCTGTCGAACGGCCCCGGCGACCCGAAGGAGTGCGATACGATTATCGATGAGGTGCGCAGGCTCTACGAATCGGATGTTCCGATTTTTGCCATCTGCCTGGGACATCAATTGATGGCGCTGGCCACCGGTGCGGATACCCACAAGCTGAAATACGGACACCGCGGTGGAAACCACCCGGTGAAGGATCTGTCCACCGGCCGGGTGTATATCTCCTCCCAGAATCACGGCTACGTGGTGGATACAGAGCGCCTGGATCCGGCAGTGGCGGTTCCGGCCTTTGTCAATGTCAATGACGGAACGAATGAGGGACTCCGCTACACAGGCAAGAATATTTACACGGTACAGTTTCATCCGGAGGCGTGCCCGGGACCGTTAGATTCCGGCTACCTTTTTGATGAGTTTATCGAGATGATGGGAGGGAAACGCAATGCCTAAGAATCCTGAGATTAAAAAAGTAATGGTCATCGGTTCCGGTCCCATCGTCATCGGACAGGCCGCGGAGTTTGACTACGCGGGAACGCAGGCCTGCCGCGCGTTAAAAGAAGAGGACGTGGAGGTATGCCTGGTGAACTCGAACCCGGCCACCATCATGACGGACAAGCAGATTGCGGACCAGGTTTACATCGAGTCGCTGACTGTGGATGTGCTGAAAAAAATCCTGCTCATCGAGAAACCGGACGCGGTGCTGCCCACCCTGGGCGGACAGGCCGGCTTAAATCTCGGCATGGAGCTGGAGGAGTCCGGCTTTTTAAAAGAGAACGGAATACGGCTGATCGGAGCAACGGCGGAGACGATTTTCCGCGCCGAGGACCGGCAGGCGTTTAAGGATACGATGGAAAAGATAGGGGAGCCCTGCGCGGCCTCCGAGGTCGTGCATACCGTGGAGGAGGGGATCCGCTTTACCAACACCATCGGCTACCCGGTGGTGCTGCGCCCGGCTTTCACGCTCGGCGGCAGCGGCGGCGGCATCGCCC
>JAJBTR010000336.1:0-1495 GCA_020860745.1 Lachnospiraceae bacterium
ATACTGACGACGGGGCTGTTTCGCAGAACCGCCCTCAGGCACAGAGAGTGATAGCAAGCGGAAGGCAGGGGGAGAAAGGAGAATTATATTATGGGTTATCCAAGCGTATTCCCGACAGGGACAACGATTTACAACAAAGATAAAGCTTACAGCGGCTACACCATCTTTCCGTCAGCGAAAGGGGCGCTGCTGATTGACATGAATGGAGATGAGGTTCAGCTTTGGGCCGGGCTAGGAGGATTTCCGAACAAAATTCTTCCGGGAGGATATGTCCTGGGCACCACCGGAAGCCGAAAAGGAAAGTTTGCGTACCAGGATCAGATTGATCTGGTGCAGGTGGACTGGGATGGAAAAATCGTATGGAAGTTTGACCGGACAGAACGAGTGGCTGATCCGGGGACGGATCCGGTTTATATGGCGCGTCAGCACCACGATTTTCAGAGGGAAGGATCAACAACCGGTTATTATTATCCGGGAGGTGAGCCGAAGACAGACGGTGGAAACACCCTGATTCTTACCCATGAGAACAGGTATAATCGTGAGATTTCCGATAAGCTGCTGATTGACGACAAGATCATCGAGGTGGACTGGGAGGGAAATATCGTCTGGAGCTGGCGGGCAAGCGATCATTTTGATGAATTCGGTTTTGACGAAGCTGCGAAAAATGTGCTTTCCCGCAATCCTGGAATTCACGGAGCCGCCGGCGGAGACTGGCTGCATATTAACAGCATGTCTACGTTAGGAGAAAACAAGTGGTTTGACGCGGGGGATGAGCGTTTTCATCCGGATAACATCATCTTTGACGCCCGCAATGCCAATCTTCTTGGGATTATCAGTAAAAAAACCGGCGAGGTTGTGTATCGGCTGGGACCGGATTTTAATGAGAATGATCAGACGAAGAAACTTGGCTGGATCATCGGCCAGCATCATTTTCACCTGATTCCGAAAGGCCTACCGGGGGAGGGATATTTCCTTGTCTTTGATAACGGCGGAGAGGGCGGCTACGGGAACCCCAATCCGGGCGCTTTGACAGGAGTGAATAACGCGCGGAGAGATTATTCCCGGGTGCTGCAGTTTAATCCGATTACTTTGGAAATTACATGGCAGTATACGCCGCTGGAAGCGGGATGGCTGCTCTTCACCGACGCATCGAAGTTTTACAGTTCCTACATCAGTGCCGCCCAGCGCCTGCCAAACGGGAATACATTGATAACGGAGGGATCGGACGGCCGGATTATTGAAGTGACGCCGGATCATGAGATTGTCTGGGAGTACATCAATCCTTATTTCAATCGGATCGGCGGAAAATTTACCAACAACATGGTATACCGGGCTTACCGTGTACCTTATGAATGGGTGCCGCAGGTTGAGCGCCGCGAACTGAAATCCATTGTTCCGCCCGCGATTGAAACATTTCGGATACCGGGAGCGTCGGCGGGCGCGGGAACGGGCAGGATTACGGCGGTTGCGGGCGTAGATTCGCAGAAAAGCACTC
>JAJBTR010000336.1:1505-6691 GCA_020860745.1 Lachnospiraceae bacterium
GTTTCAGGATCAGACAGACGGAGAGGACGAGAGGATTGATTTTTGCGTGGCGTCAGTAAAAAAGAGCGACCTGGAGCAGGTTGACAAAAAACGTCAGAAATAAACAGTTCGGAATATCATGCAGATGTTCGATAGGAGGAAATCATGTATATTGATGTGCAGCATATTAACAAGACCTTCGGCGACTTTCAGGCGTCAAAGGATGTTACCTTCCAGGTGGAGGAGGGCAGGCTTGTCGCCCTCCTCGGGCCCAGCGGCAGCGGAAAGACCACGATCCTGCGTATGATCGCCGGGCTGGAACACCAGGACAATGGCGACATTTATATTAACGGGGAATTGGTAAATAATCTTCAGCCCCATGAACGGGGGATTGGCCTGGTATTTCAGAACTACGCGCTTTTCCCGTACCTGACGGTGTTTGACAACATCGCCTACGGTATCAAAATTCAGAAAAAGTCGAAGGAATACATAAAAGGGCGGGTCGAGGAATTGCTGGAGATCGTCAACCTGAAAGGTCTGGGCGACCGGTATCCGGATCAACTCTCCGGCGGCCAGAGGCAGAGGGTCGCGTTTGCCCGTGCACTGGCGCCGAAGCCGAACCTGATTCTACTGGATGAGCCGTTCTCTGCGATTGACGCGAAAGTCCGCAAAGAGATGAGATCGTGGCTGCGCGGCATTATCACGCGGTTGGGCGTGACCAGTATCTTTGTTACCCATGATCAGGACGAGGCGATCGAGGTTTCCGATGAGATCATCATTACCAACGAGGGAAGAGTGGAGCAGATCGGCTCCCCGGCGGAGGTTTACCGCAATCCGCAGACGCCGTTTGTGGCACGGTTTATCGGCCAGTCTACGGAGATTGCGGATTACGGTAAACTGAAAGGGTTTCAAGCGGATCCGATTCTGAACCGGGCGGCGGTCCGGCCGGAGTTCATTCAGATTGAGAAGGCGGGGGCGCCCAGCCAGTACCCCAACATTCTCGAGGAAGGAACGGTTACGAATCTGCTGTTCCGGAGTAACTCGTATGAGGTGCGTGTGAATGTAAACGGGTCGGAGATTTACGGGACCTACGGACTTGATCTGGAGCCTTTGACGCTTGGGGAAAAGGTGCAGGTGCTGATCAGCCAGCTCTTCATTTATAACGAGGAACGAATTGAAAAATTGAGCAACAGCGGGTTGAATACCCCGGTTGAGTTCTATATTTAGAGGGAGGCGGGATAAATTGAAAGAAAATAATACTGCGACAGGGTTCGCACAGAAAATTTTAAAAGTCGGGATTATTTCCTGGGTTGTGGTGATTGCCGCCTGGTGGCTGGGATCCTTGAATTACGATTCCTATTTTCTTCCCAGTCCGTATGAGACAATACAGGGATATTATCAGGTAATCACCAATGGAATGCTGTTTACCGATATTCTGGTCAGTGTCACCCGCTTCTTAAGAGGCTGGGGACTGGGCATCCTTTTTGCGGTTCCTCTGGGACTGTTAATCGGTAATTTTAAATTTGTGAGATGGTTTGTGGAACCGATCACATCGTTTTTCCACTTTGTACCGGCCATCGCTCTGACGTCTCTGTTTTTGATGTGGTTTGGCGTGGGAGACATTTCTAAAGTCATGCTGATCTTTTATACCAGCTTCTCCCCGATTCTGGTAAATACGATCGCAGGCGTTGCCTCGGTGGATGAGTCGCTGACGGAGGCGGCCTCCTGTATGGGAGCGACGCGGGTGAAGGTGTTCTTCAGTGTGGTGGTGCCGTCCTCAGTGCCGAGTATTTTTACCGGCGTTCGGCTGGGCTTGAGCAGTTCCATTATCTGCGTAATTTCCGCGGAGATGCTGGTCGGCAGCGATGGCCTTGGTTATCTGATTAACAGTTCAAAGCTGTATTACCGGACAGACTGGGCTTTCGCAGGTATCGTTACTCTGGCACTCATCGGATTCCTGGCGGACCGTCTGGTGTCTTTTGCAGGAAAGAAAGGTCTGAGACGGTTTAGAGTGAAAGGGTAAAGGAAAATGGCTGCTTTATGTTTCCTTATGAGTGAAAGGCAGCGAGAATGCTTAAAAAAGCGCAATGAAAGAAATGCGGTTTATCAGCAGGAAATATGTGAGATGACGCAAATTGCGAAATGAAAATAAAAGAAAAGAGGTTGAAAAAGAATGAAAGGCACATGGAAAAAACAAAAAAGAATCGCGGCGATTTTACTGGCGGGTTTCACTGTTTTCGCAGCGGCAGGCTGCGGGAGCGCAGATTCCTCCTCGGACAGTTCGACTGCGTCCGCGGACAGCAGCGTGACGGGGGAAGTCGCGTCAACGGTGACGACAGGTGACGGTGAACTTGTGACGGTCCGCCAGGCGCTGATGACAGGAAACCTGGATTATTATATCGCTGTAATCGGCAAAGCGCAGGGCATCTTTGAGGAGTATGGCGTAGATCTTGAGTACACAGAGTATGCCTACGGCATTAATACGATCGATGCAATCGTCAACGGCACGGCGGACATCGGCAATATGGCAAATTACGCGCTTGCCAATCGCTTTGGCAACACTTCCCAGGATACGGATTTAGTCATTTTTTCTGAATTGAGTTCCAACGTGGGACAGAATGGCGGTCTGTATGTTGCGCCGGAGTATGCGGATGATTTGGATTCTCTGGACGGAAGCACCGGTTTTATCACTACAGTCGGAACGGTCTGGGATTATTATAACAGCGCAATTATCGAATACCTTGGTTTTGATGAGAGTGAGCAGAATATTATCAGTACGGATTCCACACAGACAGCTCTGGCGGTTGTGCAGAACAACGAAGCTTCTGCATGGTATGTGACCGGTGCTAACGCAGAACGCGCGGAGAGCTACGGATGGGTGCTGGCGATCCCGGCAGACGATCTGGATCTGACTACAGGCGCATACTTCGTGACGTCGCAGGGCTATAACGAAGAAAATACGGAGGCGCTGGGAGCGTGGCTTGAGGCTTCGCAGGCGGCGTATGACTGGATCAATGAAAATCAGGAGGAAGCGGCGGAGTACATGGAGAGTACCACCGGCCTTGACCCTGATGACTTCTACAGCACATGGGAATCCACGGTTTGCGCCATCGGCTTCAGCCAGGAAGGTCTGGATGATCTGGAGATCATGCAGGAGTGGTGCTATGAAAACGGAAAATATGACAATGAGTACGAAGTGAGAGATTTTATCGATACGACAGCATTGGAACTGGTCTTCCCGGAGAAGGTGACCATTGAATAACTGAGCCATCCATCATAACAACCTATAAAGCCAGAAAGACCCGTGGGAAGTGTACGCGGGTCTTTCTGGCAATTCTTTTGGCGGTTTTTCGGGACATGATGAGAGTCTGATTGGTATTTTTGGGTGATGATGAGATGAAAGAAGAAATTATTCTTAATAATCCGGTGGAACTGAACAATTATCTCTCATGTCCCGGATGAAATACGAGCGAAATCTATCTGCATCAATAACGATATTGGAAAGGTATTAGAGAGCAAACGTTGGACATATGGGCAGATGTTCATCCGTCCATTGTGACGATCCCGATGACGTGGGATTACAAAATGCCCTGCGGGATTATTTACGCAAAGCATCCGTCTGAAACCGTTGCTGCCTTTATCAATAAAATTGAAAACGAAATTCACGTTTAACGATGTCCTTTATAGATCAGATGGTCAAAGCGATAAAAGGATATGATACCAGAAAAGGCATATCTCGGTTTTCATTATGTTGAATTTCAATAACTCGTGCTATATAATGGGCTAGTAGCCCGTATCGTAATTTCATGTGCATTCTGCTTGCCTGTTTTCCCGATAGCACATCTCAAAAATACTCGACGTAGCCCGCTACGCCTCCGTTTTTTGAGATGCACTCTCAGAAAAACATTCTGCGCATAAAGCTCAGTTAATTACGAGACGATACACTGGATATGCAGCGGAGGCGCAGACTATGGAATTACGGGTATTAAAATATTTTTTGATGGTGGCGCGGGAAGAAAATATCACAAAAGCAGCCAGTCTTCTGCACATTACGCAGCCGACACTATCCCGCCAGCTGATGCAGTTGGAAGAAGAACTGGGGGTTAAGCTGTTTCATCGTGGGAAATACAATGTCACTCTTACGGAGGATGGTATGCTCCTGAAGCGACGCGCGCAGGAGCTTGTGGAGTTGTCAGATAAAACGATTCGGGAGCTTTCTCGCAAAGATAATACACTTGCAGGGGAGATTGCGATTGGCTGCGGAGAAACCAGAAATATGTCAGCCCTTGCGGATCAGGTCGCTGTCTTTCAAACAGAGTACCCTCTGGTACGTTTTCATATCCACAGTTCAACAGCAGATGACATCAAGGAGCGGATTGAACAGGGTCTGCTGGATATCGGGCTTTTAATGGAGCCTGTGGATGTAGGCAGGTATGAATTCCTTCGTATGCCATACAGAGAAAAATGGGGAATTCTCGCCCGCAAAGATTCGGTGTTGGCCCAAAAGCAGGCAGTCACACCAGAAGATCTGGCAGAGACTCCATTGCTGGTTCCACAGCGTGACCAGGTCAAAAATGAGATCGGCAACTGGTTCGGAGAGATTTATGAACATCTGAATATTACCGCCACCTATAATCTGATCATAAACGCTACAGCCATGGTTCGCAGCAAGGTAGGCATCGCGCTTTGTTTTGACCTGGGAGCGATATATGAAGACCTCTGTTTCATACCATTGTCTCCCGAATTGGAAACAGGTGCTGTTCTTGTGTGGAAGAAAAGCCAGATGTTGGCCGCTGCAACATCTCGGTTTATCCATCAGGTTAAAAATACAATTTGAGCATTCTTGACCATGTAATATAGGCATTAGACATTAAGCTTTGCTCCGAGTAAAATGCAGGTATCCCTTATGGAGAGCCACGCCATTTATAGTCGCGCATAAGCGCGAGGCGTGGTAGCGTCCTCGATTTCCAGCATCCTGCATGCGTCGAATGGTCAGCACAGCTGGACGATCGACGAGGAACATTCCCGTGAGATTATCCAAAAAGGGTTGGAGCTAGGCGTCAACTTCTTTGACACGGCCATCGGCTATCAGAGCGGAACCAGTGAGCAGTATGTAGGCCGTGCGCTGCGGGATTTCGCAAAGCGGGATGATGTGGTTGTCGCAACAAAATTTCTGCCGCGCACGCAGGATGAAATCAAGGCGGGGA
>JAJBTR010000040.1 GCA_020860745.1 Lachnospiraceae bacterium
GGCTGGCGGGGGAGAGCGGGATACTGGGGGTGGCGGCCCTGGCTGTGGGAGCGGCCGGCGCGATGGCGCTGCTGTGTCTGTGGGATAAACTGTCTGATCACTGTGATTTCGGCTGTAGCTGTGTGACGGAGAGTCCGGCAGCAGAAAACAGGGATGCTGAAAGCTATAAAGAAAAGGAAAAGCAGGTAAGAAAACAGGGAAACACAGATTGCAGACAGGAAAATGAGGCAGAAGTTACTCTCCCGCAGAAGATTTTTCTCGCTCTGGCTGGGATCGGTTTGCTGGAGCTGGCGGCGGGTGTGCTGTACCTGCTGACAGTCCTGATGCGGGATCAGCTGCTGAACAGCCGGTACGAGCCGGCAATTCTGCTCACGCTGGCGTCGGCCGGCGTGTTCGGACTGCGGAAAGGACTGGAGTCGAGAATCCGGATTTACGAGGTGCTTTTCTGGATTCTGCTGGTACCGCTGGCGATCATACTGGTCATAGCCTGTGTCAGCGTACGGCCGGTGTATTGGCTCAACATATCCTGTACACTGGCGGGATTCTGGAAAAGCTGCGGCGTCAGTTTCCTGTTTTTCTCTCTGGCTTCTCTGCTTTTGTTTTTTAAACCGCACTGCAATCCGCCGCAGAAGGCGGCGAGGAGCGCGCGGTGCAGCATCCTGATCGCATTGGCTCTGAATGCGGCGGTGTATCTGATTTTGCTCGGTATTTTTCAGGACAGGCTGTTGGCTCAGCTGGAATTTCCGGTGATACTGCTGATGGCGGTGGTAAAATTGCCGGGCGGTTTTTTTGAGAGACAGGATGCCTTTATGGTGGGAATCTGGTTTTTCTGTCTGTTTGCTCTGTTTCACTCAACGCTGTTTTACGGAAATGAAATGATACGGAGCGTTTTGCGCCGCGGACAGGAGCAGAATTCCGGAAAAACACTGGCGGTCAGCTGCATATGCGGAGCTGTTGTATTTGCGGTGGCGTGCCTTATGCTGAAAAACGAGGATCTGGCAAAGAATCTGGGATTTATGATGCTGCGTGTGACCGGTCCGGTGCTGTTGATTCTTCCGTTTTGCTATTATCTGTGCAGGAGGCGTTCATGAAAAAATGGTTTTTGGCGGTGGCAGCATGCCTGACCCTGCTGCTGTCCGGCTGTGATAAAAATGAGCCGGAGAATGATGCGTTTCCCCTGGCTCTCGGGATTGAAGCGGAGGATAACGGCGCATTTCATATGTATATGGCTTATCCGGATCTGGGCGATGCGGATGCGTCGGAAAATGCCCTGGCGAAAGATGCATTCTGGGACGGAACGATGGAGAATCTGACGGAGGGTACGGACCAGATGTCCCGCAGCAGCAATCGGAATGTGGATATGAATCACCTGAAGGTGCTGATACTGGATGCGGAAATGCTGGATGGCGGGCAGAATGCGGAGGAGCTGATTACATTTTTCAGGGAAAAGAGAGATGCTTCCTGGAATGCCTACGTGTTCCTGACGGAGAGAGATGCAGGATCTTTTTTCGGAGAAAATTCAGACAGATACCTGTATCGGACTTTACCTGGAAGATATTGTGGAAGGATGGGACAAGATAAAATCCGGTTCCCTGGTTACTGTGGGCGATCTGGTCAGTCAGTATTACAATGCGACAGAACAGCTGTTGATTCCGGTGGTTACGGTTGATGAGGATACGCCTGCGGTGGAGAATTTCAGGGTGACGGAGGAGATGATCGCAGGAAAAACGATGAGCATGGAGGATGTGTTTTCTATGTACGACAGACTGATTATCTATGATAATACCAGGTAATAAAAGGGATATAAGTGAGATAAGTGAGATAAGTGAGATAGGAAATCTCTGATTTCTGTAATCGAACTTATGCACAGTATAGGAAATCTCTGATTTCTGTAATCAAACTTATACACAGTATAGGAAATCTCTGATTTCTGTTATCGAACTTATACAAAGTTGTTCATGAATATGGAATAAAAGCAGGAATTCCGTCAAAACTCTACAGTGAAAGGATGGAATTCGAAATGAAAAAATATATCATTGGCATGCTGGCGGCGGCTTCCTGCTGTGTATTTCTTTCCGGGATGATTCGCGCACAGCTTCTTGTTCAGAATATTGCGGGTAAGGTACTTCGTTTCCATATTCTCGCGAACAGCGACAGCAGCGAGGATCAGGAGCTCAAACTGCAGGTGCGGGATGCGGTGGGGGTCTTTCTTTCGGAACAGATGGCCGGGGCATCTTCACTGGAAGAGAGTGAGGCGATTGTAGAGGAAAATCTGGCTGCGATTGAGGAAGTTGCAGTCTCAGAAGTGGAGGCAGCAGGCTATGCCTATCCGGTGACTGCCTCACTGGAGACCTGCGTTTTCCCGGAAAAAACATATGGTGCTTTTACATTTCCGTCCGGAGCCTATGAGGCATTGCGGGTGGTGATCGGGGAGGGCAGCGGCCAGAACTGGTGGTGTGTCATGTATCCGAATCTTTGCTTTGCCGGCAGTGTCTGCGAAGTGGATGCGGAGACCGGAGAAAAATTGCAGGCGGAGTTGACAAGCGAGGAATATGCGGCTATTCTGGAAAGCGGAGATTACGAGGTGGAATTTCAGATTCTGAAATTTTTGAATAGTTTCCTTGAATAATCGGAGCAATCCGCAGTATCATCATCAGCAAGGGCTCTGACCCTCAGCATCATGTAATATGGGAAAACACATGACAAAAGAAGTGAAGATTTCTGTCTGCGGCGTACAATACCTGGACGGAGAGGCTCAGGAGCCGGTCCGGACAGTTGCGGCGGGCACATATTATAAGAAAAAAGACAGATATTATCTGTTATATGATACGACAGAAGCGGAGACAGGCGCTGTGACGAAGAACCGGATCCGGATCAGCGGGGACTGTGTGGAGATGACGCGGTCCGGAAGCGCCAGGGTACATATGAGTTTCCGGCCCGGCGCGCGGCGCAGGGCTGAGTACATGACCTCTGCCGGAATGTTTCTGATGGACACGGTCACTCATGCGGTGCGTGTGACGGAAATGGAGGATCGGATTGAGATCAGACTGGAGTACGCGTTAGAGTCGGATGGGATGCAGCTGGCGGAAAATCATCTGGAGATTATAGCTTGTTCGCTTTCCTGAGATAAGGGAATAATATTTTACAGAAAGGATACAGTTTTTATGGAAGATATAAAATACGCGCCCATCGGGGTTTTTGATTCCGGTGTGGGCGGGCTGACGGTGGCGAGGGAAATCATGCGCCAGATCCCGGAGGAACGGATCGTATATTTCGGGGATACAGCCAGGGTTCCCTACGGAAGCAAATCAAAAGAGACCATTATTCGTTTTTCCCGTCAGATTATTCATTTTCTGCGGACGAAAGAGGTGAAAGCGGTGGTGGTAGCCTGCAATACAGCGAGCGCTCTGGCATTGGAGACACTGCAGCCGGAACTGGATATTCCGATTATCGGCGTGGTGACGCCGGGTGCAAAGGTGGCAGCGAATACGACGAAAAACGGTAAAATTGGCGTAATTGCCACGGAGAGCACCATTGAAAGCCATTTATACACGAAGGTAATCCGCCAGCACAATCCGCGGGCGCAGGTGTTCGGAAAGGCGTGTCCCCTGTTCTGTCCCCTGGTGGAGGAGGGGTGGCTGAAGGATCCGGTGACAGTGGAGGTGGCGACCCGCTATCTGAATCCGCTGCTGGAGACCGGTATCGATACCCTGGTCATGGGGTGCACGCATTATCCTCTTCTGCGTCCTGTACTGCGGCAGATCATGGGAGAAAAGGTCAACCTGGTCAATCCGGCTTATGAGACAGCGAGAGAACTGAAAGAACTGCTGGAACAGAACGGACTGGCGAATGACGGACAGCGGCCGCCGGAAGGGACGATGCATCGCTTTTATGTCAGTGATGCGGCAAACAAGTTCCGCCAGTTTGCCAACACGATTATACCTTATGGAGTGGATACAACGCAGCTGGTACATATAGAGGATTACTGAGGTGGTTTGAAGAGTGTCATAATCACCTGAATCGGGCAGGGGGCGGTTTTTGCCTCATACTCGCCGCGGGGTGAGCACAGCTGTCATATTCCTTACGCCTCCTGCGCATATAAAAAAACCCGGAAAGAAGCTCTCTCCGGGTTTTGCAATCAGTGCAAATTATGTTTCGTTTTACGAATTGGCTTTAAACCGGTCAAGAAATTTTTTCTTCTTTTCCGGCTTAGCCAATGGACCGCGAATGCCGCGGACATCTGTGATGTAGATGCCGGCCACGGTCGCTTTGACTTCCTTTTTGACCGGGATGCTGTCAAAAATATCATTGTCCGCGATCATGGTCATAATCCTGGGACCAACCTTTACCTTGACAATCGGAACCTTGGCGCGTCTGGCAATCCACGGTGTCTCATCGATAACCTGCTGAGGAATTCCCGATCCCTGCATCCGCATCTTTTTCTTATCTATAATCAGCATGGTATAGGTCTGTGCGGCAGCGTCGATTGCAGCCTGCTGCTCGTCCCGTTTTTTCGCACTTCTCTTTGAGAGAAAATACATGAGTATAATCAGTGCTGCGCACACAGCTGCCGAAATAATAAGTACAATCCATCTGGTATTCAATCTGTCTGCCTCCTGTGTGGTATTGCCGGCTTCTGAATTCGCACGGCTCTTTGCTGATTGTATCATCTATTATCCAAAATTACAAGAAAAAAAGCGGCAATCCCTTTCTTTTTAAGTGAAAATGTGATATGTTAGAATGCAGTGACTTACTTATATCAGAGAAAGGGAAAAGAATATGAAAAGAAAAATGGCGGCGCTTCTGATCTGCGCCATGGGAATAGTGACAGTGCTTGGCGGCTGCGGGCAGGATGAGACAAAGGATTCCGTCAGCAGCGGTAGCAGCAGTGTTTCTGCGGAGGCGGAGACCGATGAGACCGTGACGGCGGATACGCTTTTACAGGCTACAGACTATGATGTGACAGAGTATGTGACATTGATGGATAATTATATGAACCTGTCCGTAGAGCTGAGTGCAAGCTATGAGGTGACGGATGAGGCGGTGCAGGATTATATTGAGACGTATATGCTGCCTTATTATCCGATGACGGTAGAGACGGATAAGACCACCGTGGAGGATGGAGATACCGTCAATATTGACTATGTTGGTACGCTGGATGGAGAGGAGTTTGACGGTGGTTCCGGTACCGGATATAACCTGACGATCGGCTCGGAGTCCTTTATCGATGGATTCGAGGATGGACTGATCGGTGCCAGGACCGGCGCTACGGTGGATCTGAATCTGACATTCCCGGAGGATTACTCTTCGGAGGATCTGGCAGGAAAGGACGTCGTATTTACCGTCACAGTCAACAGCATTGTTGAGGAGCAGATTATCACTTACGATGAGATGACAGATGAGTATGTGACGAGCGTGCTGGGCGATTATTACTCCAGTGTTGATGAAATGCTGGAGGATGTAAAAACATATCTTGAGAGTTCTTATGAGAGCGAGAAAGAATCAGCAATCCAGTCAGACGTATTGGAACAGCTGCTCGCGGGCAGCACGGTTACTTTGCCGGATGGTCTGCTGGAAGAACATGTACAGAGTGTGATTGCGCAGATACAGGCGGAAGCGGAAGAAGCGGGGGTAGAATACGAGGAATATATTGCGACGTATTACTCCTCTTACGCTTCCACAGCGGATGAGATGGAGACGTATGTGACGGAGACTTTGTCGGAGTCCATGCAGCAGGAGCTGCTTCTGGAGGCCATTGTGGCGGATCAGCAGATTTCCATCTCTACCAGTGATTTTGAATCGTTTGTGGCGAGCTACGTCAGTTATTATGGATATGAGAGCAATGACGCTTTTTATGAGGATTATGGCGGAGAAGATTATGTCATGCTCAGCTATGCGGAAAACTGTGCATTGTCAGCGGTGGTAGATGCCGTGACTGTAACGATGGCTGAGAGTACTGAGGAAGATACAGCCACAGAGTAGAACTCCGGCAGCAGTAGATAGAGAGTAAAAGGAGATACGGTTTTGGTCAATATCAGAGATATATATCGAAAGACGGAAGACTATCTGGAACAGGAGGTCATCATCGGAGGGTGGGTGCGCAGTATCCGCAATTCCAAAACATTTGGATTTATGGTGGTGAATGACGGGACATTTTTTGAACCTTTGCAGGTAGTGTTTGGGGACGGACTGGACAATTTTGAGGCGGTGGCAAAGCTGAATGTGGGCGCTGCTGTCATTGTGACCGGACGGCTGGTGCCGACGCCCCAGGCGAAGCAGCCGTTTGAGATTCAGAGTGATGAGGTGATCATTGAGGGTGCTTCGACACCGGATTATCCGCTGCAGAAAAAGCGGCACTCCTTTGAGTATCTGAGAACGATTTCACATCTGCGCCCCAGGACCAACACGTTTGAGGCGGTGTTCCGGGTGCGGTCGCTGATTGCCTACGCGATTCATAAGTTTTTCCAGGAGAGGGACTTTGTTTATGTGCATACGCCGCTGATCACGGGCAGCGACTGTGAGGGCGCCGGGGAGATGTTCCAGGTGACGACCATGGAACTTGCAGACATTCCGAAGACAGATGCGGGCAAGGTTGATTATTCCAAAGATTTCTTTGGGAAGCCTGCGAACCTGACGGTAAGCGGACAGTTAAACGGCGAGACCTACGCGATGA
>JAJBTR010000076.1:0-4721 GCA_020860745.1 Lachnospiraceae bacterium
AGTTATAAGTCTCCCGCGCGTTCTCCTCAGCTTTCTCCAAAACCAGAATATCATCGGAATATCGAACATAAAACCCGCACCGATTTTTCATCTCCCGATCATAATCCAACAAATAAATGTTTGAGAAGATCGGTGCACACGACGCTCCCTGAAAAACCCCTTTATGATTTTTCTCCAGTTCCCCGGTTTTCTCATCGAGAATCTTTGCCTCCAGAATGTCTTTCAACAGGTCTAACACATCATGCTCTGAAATTCTCCCGCTTAACTCCTTTAGCAAAATCCCATGATCGATATTATCAAAGAAATTTGCAATATCCATCTTTAACACCCACAACGTGCCGCCCTGCTTAATCCTGTTCTCGATCAGGTTAAGCGCCTGCAGCGCGGATTGCCCCGGACGATACGCATAAGAACACGGCGGAAACAGGGGCTCATATATTTTCCCCAAATCATTCGCAAGCGACTGCTGCACTACCTTATCCCTCATACAGAACAGCGCGATCTTCCGCACCTTCTCTCCCTTATAGAGATCTATCAGTTTTACCGGCAAACTCTCATAGCGATGCTCCGCGAGTTCCAGATTCAGCTGTTTCAACTCCTCCTTTTTGCGGTTTTCAAAATCCTCATAGGACACATTGTCCACGCCGCAGGCCGGCTTGTTTTTTCTCACATGATCCCAGGCACTTCCCAGCTTCTGGAGATCAATTATTTTTCCATATAATCCCATAACTTCACCTCTCGTTTAGATAACAATAATTTTTTCGGCAATCTCTGTCTTTTTCGCTGTAATCTGACCAATGGTACGAATTTTTCCCTCACAATTTCCGCAGATATTGTAAAATCGTATACTTCCATCTTCCATATCACCGGTAATGTTCAGAAGCGCGGCATATAATTCCTTATATTTCTTTTCTGACAGCCTGCACTCAAACACACTGTACTGCATACGCATGCCATAACCCTCCAGGGTTTTCGCCACCTTTGCACGCAGGCGATCAGAGGAAATATCATAGCTTACCACATACACGCTCATCCCTCCCATCGATACGGCACATAAGCCGCGCCTTTTTGTATACTCTGCTTCAGGCATGCAATCTGCCCGCGCAGAAGCGCACGATATCCACTCTCCGCTCCCGGAACACTCTGTGTCATCCAGCGTTCATACTCTCCGCAGAACTTCTTAAATCCGTCCTCATTTAACAGAACCCGGTCATCATCCACATCAAAATCATACTTTGACAGCATCCGCTTATTAAACAGTTTCAATGCCATTCGGTCAACAACCGGCTGACGAAATTCTTCAATGATATCTAAAGCAAGTGATTTTCTACCGTAACGGATTCCATGGAAAAATCCCAGATATGGCTCAAAAGACTCCGCTTCCAATGCGGAACAGATTTCCTTTGTCAAAAATGTGTAACCAAGGCTGATAATCACATTGATCGGATCTCTCGGCGGGCGGCGGTTTCTCCCATGAAACTCAAAATCACAGTGGAACATCATGCCAAAAGAATGGAAGTAAATACTGCTGCATTTGCCCTCTATCCCAAGAAGCTCATTTGCTGTTCCAGCAGTGTCCACTTTTGCAAGAATCTTCTGCATTTGTGATACATCATCTTTCCACGCGTTCTCACCGTCCCAGCGGTGATGGCGGATCATCGCCAGCTGATTCTCAATCTTATTCCTGACAATTATTTTCGCGAAGTTTAACCGCCCGTCCTTATCATTGTACAGTTCATACTGCGCAAACCGCAGGAAAATATTCTTGGAAGACTCCGCTGCCGTCTGTCCCAGATACTCTCCGCCATAAGAGTAATAGCTGATATCCACACCCTGCTTCAAAAGAAAATGCAGCGCCTGCGTCGTCATCTGCACGTTTCCAAACAGGGCAATTCCATCCAGATTGGAGACCGGAAGTTCCAGCAATGTTCCGGATTTCTTCGTGATCCGTACACGGCCGCCGTTTCTCTGCACCATGGCGCCCTGCTCTTTTACATACACTACCGCCATAACTCTGAGACCTCCATTCCCGCGTAATTTTTTGAGTGAAGCGGATTCAACCACTCCATGTCGTGAGCATACTTCTCGAAGTCAATCCCCTCGATGGCGCAAAATTCCCGGAACATATCCAGCACAAACGCACGGAATTTTTTAAAATCAGTCTCAGAAACAGGACCAAGACCGTGGGCAAAGATGCTGTTATTGCGAAGATAGACCATCGAACGGATCCGCTTTAATTTATCCAACGGTTTTCCCGACTTTGTTTCAGAAATCTCGTCATTGAGCGCCAGCAAAAGGATAAATCCTTCCAACAGCGAAATTTTATCCGGAAGAAATGTGCTGACATTGCGCTTAAATAAGGATGTCTTAATTGAAACCACCGTCTCTGTCAATAACCGCAGTCTCTCCCCGCTCTGCATTCCTTTCAGTTGCGGCTGTCTTTCCAGATTGTACTCAAGATCTGCATAATTCATTCTGGACACAAACAGATTGTACATCGCCAGCCGCCGCTGCTCGATCATCTCCAGAAGCCGGTATAACAGCAACGTCGCCGTGTCATACTTTTCCTGTTTCCGTCGGATTTCCGCGTTAATATACATCGTAAACATCAGCGGAATAATATAATCTTTGTTTTTCAGGGCATCCATATTGCGGCCTTTGTCCAACAACTCTGACAAATCACTCAGTTGCTTTAAAATTGCCTCCTGTCTCTTTAACGCCGGGAAGAAATCCATCATAAGGAAATTCCGGTTCAGCCTCGAATCCCGTTCCAGTTCCCTTGTCAAAACAGAAATTGCCTTGTAAGCCTTGCGAAATTCCAGAGCATCCCAGTATTCATAGGTCTGCGCCAGATAATAGACAAAGGTAAGCTGCTGGCGAATATCCGGCGTCGGCACACTGTCCTTCAGTTCCCGCAGTTTCTCTCTGGCACCGGAATAATTATACTTGTCAAAAAGCGCAAACGCTTTCTCAATCTCCAGGTCCCCGAAGACTTCCATCGGATTTGAAATGTAATACAGTGTTTCCGTACCGGGGTTAGGCTTGCGAAAATGCGGCAGGTAATCTGACGTGCCGACATAGACCAGCTGCACATTGATCACCGCACCCGCCATGGCTGCCGCTGCAGACATGGACTTTGTACCTCCGGTAAAATCAATATAAAGCTTCTCCGGACGATCCCACTTAAGATACGCGGCCTTGATTTCACGATAGATATCCAGCGGATCCGTCTCGTTCACCTCACGCTTCGAAAAGCGCATGGCATCCAACCGACAATACTTCACAATCTTCTCCAGCACGTATTCCGTCTTTTTCGTGTACAAAAAAAGAATCCGCCGGGGCTGCAATAATTGGATATTCAGCACCAGCGGTTCATACGATGTCCCGACAGACAAAATAAGATATTCAATTTGTTCATAAACCTTATCGCGGTTGTTCTCTATGAATTCCTGCTCAATCAGTTTCATCAGCTTCGTCTCATAAAATGCATCCGCCTTTTCTCTCTGCTTCTCCGTCTTACGCTCCAACGCTTTCCATTTCTCTGTCATGGTAAGTAATTCCTGATTCATTTTTTCCTCTTTTCATCATTTGGATTTTACATTACCTGAAGTGATTTGACCCCCTTTCCGCCCATAAATTCTTGTGTGTATGGGCTGGCAATATAATGCCCTGGGCGGGCCTGGTTCGTTTCTACAAAAAGCCACTGATGAGTTTCTGAAAATTAAGAAGTGTGTCAATACCCTAATCGGGCTTCTCTCATTTCTACAAAAACAGGAGGTAACTTTATGACACAACAAAAAGTGTCAATGCCCTAATCGGGCTTCTCTCATTTCTACTCATACAGGATGCCGCTTTCCGGGCGAAAATGATGATGTGTCAATGCCCTAATCGGGCTTCTCTCATTTCTACTATGGAACCTTCTGTCTAATAAAAAAGAAGATGATAAAGAGAGAAGAAGCATAAATCGGGCTTCTCTCTTTTCTACACGGTGATATTGGAGTAAATAAAAATTGAGAATGTGGGTTCAATGCCCTAAACGGGCTTCTCTCATTTCTACCGGCATCTATGTCATCGCAAAGGATGCGGCTGACGGGTGTCAATGCCCTAAACGGGCTTCTCTCATTTCTACCAAGTGAACAGAAAAAGGCAACACAGATCATCGCAGAGTGTCAATGCCCTAAACGGGCTTCTCTCATTTCTACAAAAACAGAGTATATGAGGTGGGTATCCAATAATGTGTCAATGCCCTAAACGGGCTTCTCTCATTTCTACAAAAGGAGGAACTTATTATGAGCAAAAGTATCAACACAGGTGTCAATGCCCTAAACGGGCTTCTCTCATTTCTACCCGATATTATTTCGTGAAAACTCATATTTTCATAAGGGTGTCAATGCCCTAAACGGGCTTCTCTCATTTCTACGATTCGATATGTATGCAGACACAAACAAGCCGGAAGGTGTCAATGCCCTAAACGGGCTTCTCTCATTTCTACATACGTCAGGGCCGGCATATGAAGGCAGGAATAGACCGGGTGTCAATGCCCTAAACGGGCTTCTCTCATTTCTACGCTGTATCTGAACGAAACCCATAAGCCGGAGGAAATGTGTCAATGCCCTAAACGGGCTTCTCTCATTTCTACGGATGTCTTCAACCTCGGGTTGCATAAATATACTTTCGTGGTTCAAAGCCAAAACGCGGCTTAGCTCAATTCTAAACAACGG
>JAJBTR010000076.1:4731-6634 GCA_020860745.1 Lachnospiraceae bacterium
ATATTCTTTTTTGTTTAATTTCATATACGGGGTTTATCTATTTTTAACGATACTTCATCTTCGTACCTTACTGATGCGTTGGGTGTCAATGCCCTAAACGGGCTTCTCTCATTTCTACTAGGAGGCAATGACATGACACGAGGATACTATGTATGTGTGTCAATGCCCTAAACGGGCTTCTCTCATTTCTACGATTGTACACATGACCAGGAATCAGGTGTGCGTTGGGTGTCAATGCCCTAAACGGGCTTCTCTCATTTCTACAGTACCCTCTGGGAACCCGCAGAAATCAAGAGCTTGCGGCCTCAATTTTGCATGTATTTGTCTGATTATTCTGACAATTGCTGTTTTTCGGCCATTTTCAGTGCTGTTCATAATTTATTCATATTTTAACGCTTCATTTATCTTCCACCTGTCTAACAGTATACTCCCATTCCCTTAAAAATGGAAGAAATTTTTGATCCTTAATCCAGCTTTTCCTTCCCCATAATATATTGTCCGAAACCAAAACTCGTATTCTTTCCAATATGAGTAATCTCTCCGGCCAGCAGATAATCAAGACACTCCTCTGGAATGGTTTCGAACAGTATTTTACCTTTAATCCCCGGGAGGCGTATCCGGGCATCCTGCGTACTGGAATACCGATGCGTTTCCTCACGCCGAATTCTCTGCTTCGCAATCTTCGGGAATTCCGAACATTCCGGCATCTCAATCTCATTTCCTATATAATAGTTTAACATCTCAATCCTGCGCATTGCGCCTTTTACGACTGCCTCTCCCGAAAACCGATTCAGATATTCCCCCTGAAACTTCATGCTGAGAGGCGACAGAAACAGCATGGTATAATTCCCCTGTTTCTGCCGCAGACTATCTTTTCTCCTCTCTACATAATCACGAAGCGTACGAATCTGATAACATTGCATATCGACTTCATTATCATGCATCAAACGGCGCCCTGCCATAGTTTTCACCTCCAGTAGACGGAAGCGGGAGTGGTTCTTTCCGAGTCCCGCCATGCCCAGATAAGTGAAAGCCTGCAGATACATCTGAAAAAATACAATGCTGTCTCCAAACAAGGTCAGATAAAAATCCAGACGGCTTCCGGTTGCAAAATGTGTGGAATAGTCCCGACATTCAATCAGATATCCTACACTTTCCTTTCCTGTGACATACCCCGGTTTCTGCTCCATCCTTGAATAAAACGTGTCCCAGACAACACAACGCTTTTGAAACGGACACCGGTCGCACTTCCTGTCGCGAACACAATTCTGCCGCAACAGCATCTCCCCCATACCGCCGCGCAAAGCGGAAGTCTTTGTCTGCGGCAGTATGGTATTTTCCAGTATTTCCAGCTGAAACTGCAATTTTACATAGGGTATTTCTAACAGTGAGTTTAATCTCATGCCAATCTCCATTCCGCTATCATCACTTCATCCACCGAAAACTGAAGCTGATTCTCCCCTGATATTCTAACAAACCGACATATCTCACTGTTATCGTCTGACCCTTGTCAAACAGCCGATCCAGCTGACCTTCCTGTGCCCCATGAATCGGTTTGAAGTAAATCTGTCCCATTTGTCCTTCCACAGAGATAAAGATATTTTTCCTGTTGCACCCTGTTATCTTTGCTTGATAGTTCTTTCCTTTCTTAAATATGGTGGATTGCGCCTCTGGTTCCATGGCTTTCAAATATTCAGCAAAAGCCATATTCTTACGGTTAGTTGTCATTCCCACCTCATAAAACGCGGTATTATCCTTTACTTTTTTCACAATATGGTTATGCACAAACCAGTCGAAAATAACTTCATGCCCATCTTTATCTTTTTTCCCTGTAAACGGATAGCTTACAGTCTTACCAGCGACAGCCTGGAAATCTGCCATCTTAAGGAAGTTCTTCAAAATA
>JAJBTR010000114.1 GCA_020860745.1 Lachnospiraceae bacterium
TTCGCGCTGAAAGAATATCATGGGCAGGAGAAAACGGCGGCGTATCTGCATCAGCGGGGCGCTTTTTTGACAGAACATCGAATTACCTGTGATTATATGCTGAAAAATAAGGAGGACGCGCTGATCACGGAGGGCGTGGACGGCACGAAATATACATTTCACCGCTGGGTCAAAGGGAGGGAATGTGATGTCAAAAGCAGGATGGATATGGTGATGGCGGTTTCTTTTCTGGCGGGCTTTCATGCGGCCTGCGAGGGGGAGGTTCTGCGCGGTGATTTTTGTGATGGAGGCGGATGTGAAGACCGGGAGCTGAATGCGGCAGAGAGGAAAGAAGGGCAGCCCGGTCGGGATGCAGAGCAGCAGTTGTGGTTAGAATGTTCGCTGGAGACCGCTTATGAAAAGTACCGGCGCCGGGACAGGGAGCTCAGAAAAATAAAGAAATATATTGTTTCGCGTAAAAACAAGAGTGATTTTGAGCTTCTGTATCTGAGGTGCTTCCCGGAATATATCCGCCAGTCGGAGAAAGTCCTGCGTTTTCTGGACGAGCATGAGGGAATCTTTGCCAATCACACGATGGGTGTCTGCCACGGGGATTTCAACCAGCACAATGTGGTGATGGAATCCGGCGGGATGACGCTGGTCCACATGGAACACGCCGGTTATGACGCACAGGTGTCGGATTTAAGTAATTTTCTGCGGAAGTGCCTGGAAAAGCATGAGTGGAGTGAGACGCTGGGATTGGAAATGCTGCGGGAGTACAGCCGGGTGCACTCATTAAATGACGCTGACTGGGTGGAACTCTATGGTCGCATGAGCTATCCTGAGAAATTCTGGAAGATCGCAAACCGCTATTATTACTCCAATAAAGTGCTGGATTCCGGGAGAGACTGCGAGAAGCTGAAAAAGGAGCTGTGCCAGAATGAGGCGAGGAAGAATTTTCTGGCGGTGCTGAAGCGCGCAAGGCTATGAGAAGGAACGGTATTGCAACTATTCTGGACAGTTACGCGGTATTTTTACAGAGTATGGAGAGAATACCATAGGGATATTTTCCCTTTTTGTATTGTTATGCTGTCGATGAGAATAAAGATAAAAACAGCCGGTCCGAAACAACAATATATTTGTTTCGAACCGGCTGTCTTACTATGCAACGATTCACACTTTGATTATGATGTAAAAAGCGCTTGTTACTCGATTCCTGCAAATTACCAACGCTGCGGTTACGCCAACAGTGGCTTGATCGCTTCTGTCAGAGTATTTTTCTGCGCCTGTGCTTCTGCGAGGTCTTTGCCCAGCGTGGTGAAATAGGTCTTGATCTTCGGCTCGGTGCCGGAGGGACGGATCGCCACGGAAGCACCGCTCTCCAGAGAATAAATCAGTACATTGGCGGCGGGGAGGCCGGTCTCTTCCGGTTTCTTGTAGTCCGTTATCTTTACAATCTTATCACCGGCGAATTCGGTCGGCGGATTGTCTCGGAGCCCCTGCATGATGCTGTTCATCTTGTCCATGCCGGTCAGACCGGGGAACTCATAGCTGTCTACCTTGTTCAGGTAACGGCCGTACTGGGCGTAAATCTCCTCAAGGCGCTGCTTGATGGAACTGCCGGTGCTGCGGTAATAAGCGGCCATCTCGCAGATCAGCATCGATGCGATGACGGCGTCCTTGTCGCGGACATAAGGACCTGCCAGATATCCGTAGCTCTCCTCAAAGCCGAAAATGAAGCGGTCGATTTCTCCCTTTGCTTCCAGACCTGCGATCTGGCTGCCGATCCACTTAAAGCCGGTCAGCACACTGCGGAGCTCCACACCGTAGTGCGCTGCGACGGCGTCCGCCAGAGGGGTGGAGACGATGGATTTGACGGCCACCGGGTTGGCGGGCATGGTGCCTTTTTCTATCCGTCCTGCGCAGATATAGTCCAGAAGAAGGACGCCCACCTCGTTTCCGCTGACTAACTCATAGGAGCCATCGGGACACTTCATGGCGATGCCCACGCGGTCCGCGTCCGGGTCGGTGGCGAGCATCAGGTCTGCGCCGGATTCTTCCGCAAGCTTTAAGCCGAGCTCAAGCGCGGCAAAAATCTCCGGGTTCGGGTAGCTGCAGGTGGTAAAGTAGCCGTTTGGGTATTCCTGCTCCGGAACGATGGTGATGTCGGTGATACCGATGTCATTTAATACTTTGGTCACCGGAACAAGGCCGGAACCGTTCAGCGGGCTGTATACCAGCTTCAACCCTGCGGTTTTGCAGAGATCGGGACGCACCTGGCGGTCTTCGATGGCCTTGTAGAAAGCATCCTTGCAGTCGTCGCCGACGAAGCGGATCAGGCCTTTTTCTACGCCCTCCGCGAAAGAGATACAGGAAGCGCCGGTCAGCACATCCGTTTTCTGAATCTCCTCGTATACAATGGCGGCCGCATCATCGGTCATCTGACATCCGTCCGGTCCGTAGGCTTTGTAGCCGTTGTACTGGGCCGGGTTGTGGGACGCGGTGACCATGATACCTGCGTTGCACTGATAATAGCGGGTGGCAAAGGAGAGCGCCGGCACCGGCATCAGGGAATCGTAGATGCGCACCTGAACGCCGTTCGCTGCCAGCACGCCGGCTGCGGTCTTTGCGAAAACATCGCTCTTTAAGCGGCTGTCGTAGCTGATCGCTACAGTCTGTGTGCCGCCCTGCATTTTCACCCAGTTCGCCAGTCCCTGAGTCGCCTGGCGGACCACATAGATATTCATGCGGTTCGTGCCGGCTCCCAATACGCCCCGCAGCCCTGCAGTGCCGAACTTTAAGGCTACGGCGAAGCGTTCTTTTATCTCATTGTCATTGTCCTCGATTTTTGTCAGTTCCGGCTTCAGGTCTGCATCCTCCAGATCTGCTGCGAGCCAGCGTTTGTACTCGTCCTGATACATGATAATAGCCCCCTTTATGATTTTTTGAATGAACCAAAATTATCTTAACATAGCGGAGGTGGTTTCGCAAGCCGACCTTCTGTAAAAAAATTGCTTTTCGGTATTTTATGCTATATAATGAGGAAAACCGCGTGAAATGAAGGAGAGGGCACCATGAAGAAAAATTTCCGACTTATCTACCCGCCGGACTATGATCCGTCGGCGGAGCGGCGAATGCAGGACTATTCCTTTGTCCGTTCTCTGCAGATTGACGATATGGTGGTAATCAAACAGGAGAGCTACCGGGGGTTTTCCGATCTGCATCTGGAAAATTATTTTTCCATGGACCCGGCTGTGCTGGATTACCGCCTTTCTGTGGTGGAGGATCTTGTGGAAAATCCTTCATTGTACAAAGCATTCGTGGATTCTGTCACGACAATTTCCAACATTAATACGTTAAGCAAGGTGATGGACAGCGATTTTTCCGTGGACAGCGCATTAAGCTCTGTGCGCTATCTGGAGATGTACCGGGATATTGTGGAACTGTTTTCCGGGGCGCTTTCGGCCGCCGGCCTCAGATCAGAAGGGACGCAGTGTTTCCGGGAGCAGGTGCAGGAGATCGTGGAAGGGGAGGAATATCAGAGCCTCTCCCGCGAGCTTGCCGGTGCCGAGATGGATTTCGGTTATTTAAAAAGTGTTACGATTGGCGTGAACCTGGATGAGAACCTGCAGCCGAAGGAGGCGGGTATTTTATCTGTCAACCAGGAGGAGTTTCGCCCGGGTACGGTGATGAACCGTCTGTTAAAGAAAAAAACATCCGATGGAAAAGTGCTGATTTCCACGCTGTATCCGCTGGCAAAGGGACTTCACGGGGAGGAACTGAAAGCGTTTAATCACGGGATTTCGAACTCTCTCCGCACCATTTTCACAAAGTCTCTCCGGGATTTTGAGCCGCTGATCCAGAATTATTATAAGGTCAGCACAGCTCCCTTTGTTGCTCTGCTGGACGATATACGTTTTCTGACAGCGGGAACAGAGTTTATCCTGAAAATGCGGGAGATGGGGTTCCCCATGTGCCGCCCGCAGATTGCGTCCATGGAAGAAAAACGGTGTGACTTAAAGCAGGTATATAATCCGATCCTGGCTTTGCGGGAGGTGGAAAAGACGGTGGTCTCGAACTCCTTTACGCTGGATGAGAAAGGCCGCTTTTATCTGGTGACAGGACCGAATCACGGAGGGAAATCCATCTTTGCCTACTCAGTGGGGATGGCGCAGGCGCTGTTTCAGCTCGGTCTTTTTGTTCCGGCGGAATCCGCTTACATGAGCCCTGTCTCAGGTATTTACACGCATTTCCCGGCATCAGATGAGAACAATTACGGCAAGGGGAGACTGGAGAGTGAATGCGCGCGTCTGGGAGAGATTATGAAAAAGCTGACGGAGACAGATATGCTTCTGATGGACGAGTCTTTTTCCAGTACCAGCGGACTTGAGGCCGGGTATATCGCCTCGGAGGTGCTGACGGGTATCGGGGTGATCGGCTGCTGCGGAATTTTTGTGACACATATTCACGACCTGCCGCTGAAGGTGGATGAGTTTAATGCTCACCCCGGCAACAGGAGTAAGATCGACAACCTGGTGGCGCAGATGGAGAACCGGGAGAACGGCGTGCGCAGCTACCGGGTTTTGCGGACGACGCCGGACGGCTTAAGCTACGCGCGGGATATCGCAAAACAGTACGGACTTGACCTGGAGGACATCCTGAATAACCGTTGAGGTGAAGGACCGCGAATAGTAAAGTATCAAACGAAATTTTATATTGATTTACTTGACAAATAAAGGAAAACACAGTATATATATGCTATGCAAAAATCAAAGAGCCCGGAGAGAACAGGGGTAGTCAGGAGGACATATTTATGAATAAAACAGAATTGATCGCGGCGATGGTGGAGAAGACAGAGCTTCCCAAACAGGACGTGGAGAAAGCGCTGGCAGCATTTACAGCGACAGTTACCGATGCGTTACAGAACGGCGACAGAGTTCAGCTGGTTGGTTTTGGTACCTTTGAGACCGTAGATCGTCCGGAGAGAATCGGCAAGAATCCCCGCACCGGTGAGCAGATGACGATTGCGGCGAGCAAAGCACCGAAGTTCAAAGCGGGCAAAGCGTTAAAGGATGCGGTGAACGCATAGTCAGAGAGGAATGAGTGGGAAGCTGTTTCCGTTTCGGGGACAGCTTTTTCTTTTCGTTTGAAAGGAGGAGCAGAGGGATGAGATTGGATAAATTTCTGAAAGTGTCCCGGCTGATCAAGCGGCGCACGGTGGCAAATGAGGCCTGTGACGCCGGGCGAGTGACGGTGAACGGGAAGCAGGCGAAAGCATCGCTGAACGTAAAGGTCGGGGATGTGATCGAGATTGCGTTCGGTAATAAATCGGTAAAGGTGGAAGTGCTTCAGATTGCGGATACCTCCCGCAAGGAAGAGGCGAAGGAGATGTTCCGGTACCTGTAATGGCAAAATGGATGCTTTTGCGCATGTGAGGCGGACTGTGAATAGAAACATTAGAAACATAATTGGCATAAAGATGACCCTCCATCATATAGTATTGTATGAGGGAGGGATTTTTTATGGAAGAGAGACAGGCACCGGCAGGCCAGCAGCACAAGATTATTCTGTCAGACCGGAGTCACTGTTCACTGAACGGTGTTACGGATATCTTATCGTTTGACGTGAATGAGATTCTTCTGGAAACCCGGCTGGGGATGCTGATGGTCCGGGGAAAAGATCTGCACGTAAACCGGCTGACGCTGGAAAAAGGGGAAGTGGATTTGTCCGGCGAGATTGACCTGCTGCAGTATTCTGATATGAAAAAGGAGAGCGGACAGGGAGATTCCTTCCTTCACCGCCTGTTCCGGTAATGCTTTACGGGGAGATTATAAAGCAGGCGCAGCTTTTCGGGCAGGCGGTTGGCATCGGCGCCGTATTGCTGCTTCTGTATGACATGCTTCGCGTCTGGCGCCGCATTGTGCGCCACAGGGTTGCCGGGATGGCAGTGGAGGACCTGCTGTTCTGGCTGTTTTGTGCGCTCTGGCTTTTCGGGTTTATGTACCGGCAGAATGACGGCGTGATCCGCGGGTTTATCATACTGGGCGCGGCGGTCGGTATGTTTCTGTATTCCATTCTGCTGAGCCGTCGGGTGGTGAAAGCGGGAACTGCGGCGCTCGGCGGATTTTTCCGGATTGCGGGCCGGATTCTGCGTATGCTGACCGCACCGCTGCGGAAACTGGGCGGATTTTGCCGGAGCAGGATGCAGAAGGCAGGTTGCCGGGGGAAGAGGCATATGCGCCGGATGAAAAAAATAATGGTCCGGGCGGGCAGAACGGTAAAGATCGGCATAAAAAAGCTCTGAATTGTAAAAAGGGGATTGAAAAATCACAGCTATCCGTTTACAATAAAACATAAGAGTTTTACAGCGGTTTCAGAAAACAGGAGAGGGAAATGCGAAGTAGAAGAAAATAGAAACGGCGGGCAAACACAGGTCGAATCTGTATTTCCTGCATGGCTCTGGTGCTGACATTGATTTTGTCGGTTCAGATTGTGCGTCTTTACGAAAAGGATCCGTCTCGTAAGGCCCCGCAGGCGGAGCTTGAGGGGCAGAAGACTGAGGAAGAGCAGCGGGCGGCGGATCTGGAGGAAGAGGAAGAGTATGTAGGCACCGACGAGTATGTGGAGGATATAGCCAGAAGTAAAC
>JAJBTR010000013.1:0-342 GCA_020860745.1 Lachnospiraceae bacterium
ATTTTTGATAGCTTTCACTGATTCTCGGGTTATTTTTCCACCCAGTTACACAATTATTGATGGCTTCCTCGAATTCTCAGGTTGCGACCCACAAATAGTGAAAATATAGAATTTTTGTATGATGAAAAAAGGAATAGTGTCCCACACAACAAAATATTTTCAGATATTTGTGGGTATATCCAGGCAAGGACGACCCACAAATAAAAGGAAATCCAGAAAATTGTAGGCTGCAACGGACAAAAAACACCCACAAAAAATAAAAAAGCCCAAAATAACTGGCTATTATAGACAAAGTATACCCACAAAAACAATCAAGCTCTAAAAAGAATGGTTTCCTTGGCT
>JAJBTR010000013.1:352-6591 GCA_020860745.1 Lachnospiraceae bacterium
TTACCGTTCCGTCAGCAATACGAGAATTCTTATCTTCCATTTTCAGGATTACATAATCAATTGCAAATGCAATGATAATTATTATTTCTCTCAATCCTCCGCCCAGTCCAGCGACCGCGTCACTGCCTTGCGCCAGCCCTTGATCAGGCGCTCTCTCGTCGCCTCATCCATGTCGGGCGTAAAGGTATCCGCCAGATTCCAGTTTTCACGGATCTCCTCCAGGCTTTCCCAGTATCCCACGGCAATACCTGCCAGATAAGCTGCTCCCAGGGCCGTGGTCTCCACGCACTCCGGCCGGAGCACCTCCACGCCCAGCATATCCGCCTGGAACTGCATGAGGAAATTATTGTTCGAAGCACCGCCGTCCACGCGGAGATTCTGAATCTTCACACCGGACTCTTTCTCCATAATCTCAATAATTTCCTTAGACTGATATGCCATAGCCTCCAGAGTAGCTCGGATAAAATGCGCTTTATTGCAGCCGCGGGTGAGGCCGACCACCGCGCCTCTCGCATACTGATCCCAGTAGGGTGCGCCGATTCCGGTGAAGGCCGGAACCACATACATGCCGTTGGTATCCGGTACAGAGCGGGCATACTCCTCCGTTTCCGCCGCGTTTTTCACCATCTGCATCTCATCGCGGAGCCACTGGATGCCGGCGCCCGCCACAAAAATGCTTCCCTCCACCGCATACTGCACTTTTTCATCCGTGGAAGCAGCGATGGTTGTGATCAGTCCGTTTGCCGACAAATCCGCTTCCTCGCCGATATTCATCAGGATAAAACCGCCGGTACCGTATGTATTTTTTACCTCTCCGGGCTCAAAACAGCACTGGCCGAACAGAGCCGCCTGCTGGTCGCCCGCCGCGCCGGAAATGGGGATGCTGGCGCCCAGGACATTTGTCTCCGTGTAACCGTAGACATGGCTGGACGGCCGTACCTTCGGCAGCATGGATTTCGGAATGTTAAAATACTCCAGAATTTTCTCATCCCAGCAGAGATTATGAATGTCAAACATCATCGTCCGGGCCGCGTTTGTATAATCCGTCACGTGAACGGTGCCTCTGGTCAGCTGCCAGATCAGCCAGGTATCGATGGTTCCGAAGACCAGATCGCCTTCCTCAGCCGCCTCCCTGGCGCCCTCCACGTTGTCAAGAATCCAGGCTACCTTGGACGCGGAAAAATATGCGTCCGGTATCAGCCCGGTCGTCTGGTGCACATACTCTCCCAGTCCGTCCGCCTGCAGTTTTTTAATTCGGTCCGCCGTCCGCCGGCACTGCCAGACGATGGCGTTATACACCGGTTTCCCCGTATGCCGGTTCCAGACCATCGTCGTCTCTCTCTGGTTGGTGATACCGATCGCCGCCACGTCCACTGCGGAAATGCCCAGCTTCGCGATCGCCTCCATGGAAACCGCCAGCTGCGACGACCAGATCTCCATCGGATCGTGCTCCACCCAGCCTGGCTGAGGGTAAATCTGTGTAAACTCCTTCTGTGCTACGCTGCAGATATTCCCCTGATGATCAAAGAGAATCGACCTGCAGCTGGTCGTCCCCTGATCCAGAGACATGATGTATTTTTTCATGTCCGCCTCCTCTCTATAATAGATAATGTTTTTCCCTGAACATACAGGATCACAAAGTAATCCCTTAACCAGACTCCCGTAAATTTCGCCTGCTCGTCATTCAACCATATTTCCAAACCACTCACGCATTCTTAAAATATGTGAATACTCTTTTTCTCCTGTGTTCAGAGGAAAGACACGATCTCTTTCGTCATAAACAAATACAAATTCTATAGCTGACTGATTTCTGACGAATTACATGATACTGGTTCTGGAATTAAGGAAGCATGCATTTTGGCACATTCTCGTACCGAGCACAGTCACATCAGCGACATGTTTCCAAACACCCCATACCCAGCCTTTTCATTTCTGTATCGTCAGATACCTGCAACTTCCTTCGTTGCAATAATCGGCACCCCCGTGTCCGCGATATTCTCCACGATCACCTGACCGATGTGAACCGGCGCCGTCACGGTAATCCCTTTCAGCTGCCTGACACAGTCGTGTATCTTCCCCTTCGGAATATCCGACGCTGTCTTGACGGACACCATGCCGCCGCCCTCCACCATGACGGTGGAAGTGACGATACGTGTGGGATTGGTGAGTTCTTTTCTGGCATAGTCATCGCCCCGTTTGCAGGTGTTGCCGGTGACGGACACGACCTTGCCGTCCTCCATCTCAGCAGACAGATTGCACCCCATCGGGCATCCGATACAGATTAATTCCCGCTTTTCCATCTCTATTCCTCCTCCGTCTTCACGATGATTTTTTCAAAAGGAAGCTGTTTTTCCAGGACTTCGCGCTTTAGTACAACTTCCTCCATCTCGCCGGGCGCTACCACCGGACGCTTTTTGTGCACAATACGCTCGCCGTCCAGGTACACGCTGACATAACAGTTTTTCACAATCCATCCCACGCGGAAGCGGACCGTCATCTTATCCTGCATATGGTCCACATGGACAGAACAGGGAACGGTATAGCGGACGTCGCCCTGCGGCACGACTGGGATAGCCCCCTCTTTTTCCTCCTCGCCGCGGAGGATGTAGTCTGCCGCATGCCGCCCCGCCATCGCGGCTTCCTCGGACACAAAATCAACCAGGTCATGCACATGAAGGACATTTCCGCAGGCAAACACGCCCGGGATGTTTGTCTCCAGGCTCTCATCCACGACAGGCCCGTTTGTGATGGGATTTAACTCCACGCCCATCCCTCTGGAAAGCTCGTTCTCCGGGATCAGACCGCAGGAAAGCAACAGAGTATCGCAGGTGTACTCTTCCTCCGTACCGGGAATCGGGCGGCCGGTGTTATCCACCTCCGCCAGTGTGATGCCTTCCACTCTCTCTTTGCCCTTGATGTCCACCACGGTATGGCTCAGCTTCAGCGGAATATCAAAGTCATTTAAGCACTGAACGATATTTCTCTTTAAACCGCCGGAGTAGGGCATCAGCTCCGCCACTACTTTGACCTTCGCGCCCTCCAGCGTCATACGCCGCGCCATGATCAGACCGATATCACCGGAACCCAGGATAACGACCTCGCGCCCCGGCATAAAGCCCTCAATATTCACCAGACGCTGCGCCGTACCTGCGGAGTAAATGCCCGCCGGGCGATAACCGGGGATATTCAAGGCTCCGCGCGGACGCTCCCGGCATCCCATCGCCAGAATTATGGATTTTGCCTGCACCTCGGTCAGTCCCTCATCCTTATTTAAAAGAGTAACTACCTTATCCGCGGAGATATCCAGCACCATGGTCTCCGTCTCATAGGGGATCCCAAGCTCCAGAACCTTATCAATATAGCGCTGCGCATATTCCGGCCCAGTCAGCTCTTCCTTAAACGTATGCAGGCCAAAACCGTTGTGAATGCACTGGTTTAAGATGCCGCCGAGCCCATTGTCTCGCTCTATAATTAAAATGTCCTCTATCCCATTTTCTCTGGCTGCCGCCGCCGCTGCAAGTCCTGCGGGGCCGCCGCCGACGATCATTAAATCACATTGTCTCATAGGGCCGTCTCCTCATCACAGATTATCTGTGTGCGTCCGGCGAGTCAGGCCGGAAGCCATAGCGGTATTACGGATGTCCGCAAACTCCGTGCCGCACTCCCGGGCCAGAATCTCCATCGTCCTCGGCGTGCAGAATCCCGCCTGGCATCTGCCCATGCCCGCTCTCGTGCGCCGCTTCACGCCGTCCAGCGTCGTCGCGCCCAGCGGACGGTGAATCGCATCCAGCACCTCACCCTCCGTCACGGTCTCACAGCGGCATACAATCTTGCCGTAAGCCGGATTCTCTGCAATCAGCTTTTTCTGCTCTTCTTTCGAGAGAGAATCAAAATCTACAATACCTTTTCTGGTCTCGATAAAATCTTCTTTCTCCGTCAGCTCCAGAATCCCTGCCACGATATCACGGACATAGAGACCGACCGCCGGCGCGCTGGAAAGTCCCGGCGACTCAATACCGGCCACATCAATGAATCCCTTTGCATCCGCCGCCTCACCGATGATAAAATCTCCCCGGTCGTCATGGGCACGCAATCCGGCAAAGGAGGTGATTACCTGCCTGCGCGGAATCGTGTTGACAGACAGCTCCGCCATCTTCTGCAGCGTCGCCAGCCCGTCCGCTGTGGTATTCACACCGTCTTTATCCTCGATATCCACCGCAGTCGGTCCCATCAGCAGGTTGCCGTGCACCGTCGGGGTCACCAGGACACCTTTTCCCATCTTGCTGGGAAGCTGGAAAATCGTGTGGTATACCAGGTCTCCTACACTCTTATCGAAAAGACAATACTCGCCTTTTCTTGCCACGATGCTGATTCTATCCTCACTGACCATATTGTGGAAGACATCCGCATAGACGCCTGCCGCGTTGACTACAACTTTCGCGGACACATCCCCCTGACTGGTGTGAAGCATATACCCCTGCTCCCCCTTTTTGATATCCAGGACTGTTGTGTTCAGCTTAAACTCTACGCCGTTCACCGCAGCGTTCTCCGCGTAAGCAATGTTCATGCTGAACGGACAGACGATGCCGCCGGACGGGATCCGCAGTACAGCGTAGACAGAATCCGCCAGATTCGGCTCCAGTTTTAACGCTTCCTCGCGGGATAAAATTTCCAGTCCATCCACGCCGTTGACATGGCCGCGCTCCAGCAGTTCCTGCAGTTTCGGAACTTCCTCCTCGCTCTGACACACCACCATGGAACCGTTTCTCTTAAAGGGAAAATCCAGCTTCGCCGCCATCTCCCCCATCATCCGGTTGCCCCGGACGTTCAGCTTCGCCTTCAGGCTGCCGATGGGCGCGTCAAATCCGCCGTGGACAATGCCGCTGTTGGCTTTACTCGTCCCTTCGCACACATCGGTCTCTTTTTCCAGCACACAAATGTCCAGCTTGTAGCGCGACAACTCCCGCGCCACAGCGCATCCCGACACTCCGGCGCCGATGATTACAACATCATACATTCTCTCTCCTCCTACTTGCTTTTTATCGTGAAATGCGAGCATTTGTATTTTATGCACACATTTTACCACCTGCATAAATCCGGATATTTTTATTACATTCCGGCACTTGCTCAATGATTGCCATCCGGCATTTAAAACAATATTATCTGCCCTTCATAAAACTCCGCATATTTACCTAAAAATCACATCATCATCACATGCCGGATCACGCTGTCTGAAACACTGGACTACGGCGAAGCTTTCAGGGACTGCTATTCTCGTATCAGACGGTGCAGGCTGCAGAAGTTATTTTTCAACAGTTCCTTAACACACTTTTATAAAATCTCCGCTTCCGCTACAATTCCCACACATCCGTGTTGGTAGACGAGATTGCCACCGCCCCGGCATGAAGCGCGTTCATCACATCCTCTTTATCCGAGATCAGGCCTCCGCAGATAATCGGAATCCGCAGCGTGTCCGCCAGTCTCCTGGTAATCTTCGGCATCACACCGGGCAGAAACTCAATCATATCCGGCTTCCCCGTATGCTCCTGCTTTTTCAGATTCTGCAGCGCAAGGGAATCCAGCATAAAAAAGCGCAGGATAGTAAACAGACCCAGTTCCCGCCCGCGGCGGATCAGCGCCGGACGCGTCGAGATAATCCCATCCAGGTCAGTAAGCTGCTTTAAAAAGTCGACCGTGACTTCCTTGTTGCCCAGGCCGGCGATCAGATCAATATGCACGATCGCCACTTTCCCGGCCCCTCTCACTTTTTTACAATATCGGAAATATTGCAGATGTTCCCAAACAGGATAAAAACAACCTTCGCCTCCATCCGGCAGCAGCGCTCCACACCGTCCCAGTCCTTCACCGCCATGATGACCGGATTAAATTCTATGGTCTCGGCAATTCCGGCAATATCAGCCATCTGTTCTTCCCCCTTCTCCTGGTCTGAGCGACCTTACATCCATGCAACTGCAGATGCGCTTTCCTAATATAAACGAAACTGACTGCTTCTCAGTCTTCACGAAAGTCGATTCGTCCCAAATAAAAACCACCTAAACAGAGTGTTTGTATAAAAAAAGAGCAAAGTGAACCAGATATAATCACTTTGCTCTCTGAAGTCTCGCTGCAATTACATAAATACCTTAACACAGTCAGCCGTGTTTTTCAATGGGAAAAATTATCATTTCAGGGTTGTTTCACGAACTTTTTATCCAAGACCAAACCCCATGACAAGACAT
>JAJBTR010000307.1 GCA_020860745.1 Lachnospiraceae bacterium
TGCTTTTTCCGAGCTGGTACAGGAGGCGGAGGAGAGATATATGACACTGATGGATTCGTATCCCGATAGTGATATGGCAGATGCATATTGCCATATAGCCAGAAAGTTGATATAGTTTTTTTCAATGCGATATTTAAAACACGGTATTACCTTTATTCCTGCTGATAATGTCAGGACATTTTTCGATACAACACAAAGTGATATTTTATTTTCAGTATTTCATGGTTCGGTCAGGTATCTGATTTAAGTATTGATAAATTAATTTTAGAAAGAAAACGATTATTATATGCTGAAAAGAATTGAAAAAGATTTTAATACTGATAGTGTCCGAACCCCGATATACGAGGCTCATTTTCCAGCCCCGTTTCACGAGGGTCTGGAATACAGTTCCCCGGCGCGCGGTACCTGGAATATTGTCCATACCGGAATGCTGATCCCGGAGTCCCACCAGATTTTTGTCTGTGCGCTGGGCTGCCTGCGGGGCGTGGTTCTTACGGCCGCGGAGATGAATGCGCTGGGGCGTTATTCCTCCATCCAGATCCGGGAGGAAAATGTTCTCGACGGCGGGATGGAAGACCTGATGATCGAAGGGGTCACCGATATCATCCATAAACTGGATTACAGGCCGAGGGCGATTCTGCTTTTTATCAGTTGCCAGCATTTTTTTCTGGCATATGACCAGAAGCTTGTGTTTGAGGTCCTGCGGGAGCGTTTCCCGGATATCTGTTTTACTGACTGCTACATGATTCCGACGCTGCGAAAAAGCGGGCTGACGCCGGACCAGAAAATGCGGATACAGATGTACAGCATGTGGGAAAATCGTCCTTTTGATCAGAAAAGGGTTAACTTAATCGGCAGCAATCTTCCGACAGCGGAAACCTCGGAGCTGCGGCGGATGGTGGAGGACCATGGTTTTTCTTTCTGGGATCTCTATCGTTGCAAAGATTTTGAAGATTACCTGGCGATGGCGGAGGCGCCGCTGAATCTGGTCTATGAACCGACGGCGCTCCTGGCCGCTGAGGATTTGAAAAAAAGGCTGGGACAGGAGTATCTCTACCTCAGTTTTACCTATGATTTTGAGGAGCTTGATTACAATTATCACTTGCTGGCGGATGCGCTGGCAATCGAAACGCCGGATTTTACCGAGGATAAACGGCGCGCAGAAGCAGCGCTTGCGCATGCCGCTGCCGTGATTGGCGATACACCCATCGCGGTGGATTATACCTTTACTTTTCGTATTTTAAGCTTTGTGAAAATGCTGTTGGAAAACGGATTTCATATCACGGAAATTTATGCAGATGTTTTTTTGCCGGAGGACGAGGATAACTTCCGGTGGATTCAGGAGCGGTATCCGGATATTATAATCTCGGCGACAAACCGGCCCATGATGAGGTTTGTGCATGGCGCGTCGGACGACCTGGAACTGGAAGCAGATTCCGAAAGGATTCCGGAACAGAAAATTGATTCGGAAATACAGAAGGATAATGACTACATTCAGTCAGGAAATCGTACGGGGAAAAAGATCCTCGCCGCAGGCCAAAAAGCAGCATACTTTGCCGGGACAGATTATTTTGTCAATGTGGCGGAGAGCGGCGGCTTCTACGGGTTTGACGGGATAGTACAGATCATGCAGCTGATGGAGGATGCCTTTTATCATAAAAAAGACAGAAAGGTGCTAATCCAAAGGAAGGGTTACGGATGTGAGAGTTGTCTGTAGTCTGTAGTTTGGATAAGGCATGCAGATATGACGAACCGGAAAGGAGGCGGAAACTGCATATGAGACAGACTACAGGACTGACCTCAACCTATTCATCGGATGAATTCGGCATCTGCTCGGCGCTCTACGAGCTGGGCGGGATGGTTGTCATGCACGACGCCTCCGGATGCAATTCGACTTACACAACCCACGATGAGCCGCGGTGGTATGACATGGACAGCATGATTTTTATTTCCGCCATCTCTGAGGCCGAAGCGATTATGGGGGACGATGATAAGTTTATTGATGATCTGATTGAGACGGCGGGGGAATTACATCCGAAATTTATCGCGCTGGTCGGAGCGCCGATCCCTTATATGATCGGGACAGATCTGGATGCGATCGCCCGGATTGTCAGCGGGAAAACCGGTCTCCCCTGTTTTACGTTCGCGGCCAATGGGATGCACGATTATACCAGAGGCGTTTCCATGGCGATGGAGCGGATTGTGAGGGAATTTGCAGAGGAAGAAAATTCTTCCGCACGACTGGTTGCGCGACCTGTGGATAAGGTTCTTACAGGATCAAGAACAGTGGAAAAAGTTGGTGAGGATACATATTTGCAATCGAAACAAATGTCCCGAATTACAGTGAATATCCTCGGTGCTACTCCACTGGATTTTTCCCTGAACGGCAGCATGGATTCTATGAAAGAATGGGTGACGGTACACGGCATGGAGTTGGGTCTCTGTCTTTCCATGGGATGCACATTGGAAGATATCCGGAAAGCCGGGGAAGCACAGGTGAATCTGGTAATCTCAGCCGGAGGTCTCGCGGCGGCAAAGTATTTGCGGGGGAGATTTGGAACTCCCTATGTCGTTGGTGTCCCGATTGGAGAAGCATTTTCTGAAAATCTGTCGGCGGTTGTACGGACGGCATCCCGTTCTGCTGACAACATAATTTCATATCTGCAATACGGCGTTGTAAGACAAGAAAACAGAATGTCTATAGAAAACAAAGGTCTGAGTGCCATCATATGTTGCGCCATCATCGGCGAAGCGGTATATTCCGCTTCCCTGGCAGCCACAATTGAGATGGAATATGGAATCCGCGCGGAAGTCCTCTGCCCGCTGGATGTGGGGCAGGAATTGCTCCGGCCGGAGGATCATTATGTGCCGGAGGAGGATGATCTGATCTGTCTTCTGAAAAACTATGATGCAGTGATTGCGGATCCGCTGTATCGTCCGCTGCTGAGAGGGGAGAAGCAGAAGTTTTATCCGCTGCCGCATGAGGCGTTTTCCGGACGGATTTATGACAGTGTGAATCCGAATCTGATAGTGAAGAGACTGAATAAGGCAGAAATATTCCGATAAATTGAAAGGTGCGATTAGCGCAGAAGTGCGAATCATCTTAAAATCCGGCATTGTACCACGATTGAGGTTTTATCAGCGCAATGATTTTATGAGCCTGGATAACAGATTACGTTATCTGAAACAATAGTGAGAATAAACGGGAAGGAAAGTCCTACATGTTAAAAATAGCGATATACGGCAAAGGCGGGATCGGAAAGTCCACCACAACAGCTAACCTGGCGGCGGCTTTTGCTGTTCTGGGGAAAAAAGTGATCCAGATCGGCTGTGACCCGAAAGCGGATTCCACGATTAACCTGCTGGGCGGCAACCCGATGACGCCGGTCATGAATTATATCCGGGACCACGATGAGGAGCCGGAGCGGCTGGACCAGATTGCCCGGGAGGGATTCGGCGGTATTCTCTGCATTGAGACCGGCGGACCGACGCCGGGGCTGGGCTGTGCCGGACGCGGGATTATTACCACGTTCAGCCTCCTGGAGGACCTGGAGTTGTTCGATACCTGTCAGCCGGATGTGGTTTTATATGACGTCCTCGGCGATGTGGTGTGCGGCGGGTTTGCCGCGCCGATTCGGGAGGGTTACGCGGAGCAGATTCTGATTGTGACTTCCGGGGAAAAGATGGCGCTCTATGCAGCCAATAATATTTACACGGCGGTGCAGAATTTTGAAGACCGCGGCTATGCTTCGGTGAGGGGAATTATACTGAACCGGAGAAATGTGGAGAACGAGCAGGAAAAAGTGTCTGCATTTGCCGCAGAGCGGGGACTTGAGATTGTGGCCGATATTCCGCGGAGCGAGGATATCATTCGATATGAGGACCGGGGAATGACGGTGATCGAGGGAGATAGGGACCTCCCCATCAGTCATATTTATCTGGATCTGGCGGCGAGGCTGCTGCAGGAGAGTTAAATCTGTTTTTCCCGGTATTTGGTTTCGGAATGAACAAAGACAGTACAATGCGATGAACATGCTGATACCGGAAACGTTTTGCAGATTGCAGATACAGAGAAATACTTAGAAAATACGTAACTGTTCAGTGCCTTCACAGTTACGAGGAAAAGTCCATTAGAAAAATCGTTGCGACAAATACCTGGTTCAGCAGGAAGGAATCATAAATTATGAAACAGCAAGTTTATTCAATTACGGCGGCAGACCTGGCCGCGCGGGGGAAAGCGGATATCCCGGAGGAGCTGCAGTCCTCGAAACATCTGATTTACAGTTCCCCGGCCACGCTGGCGTTCGATTCGCCTGGCGCCCAGGGGTTCGGCGTGAAGCGTGCCGGACTGGCAATCCCCGGTTCCGTGATGCTTCTGGTGGCGCCCGGATGCTGCGGGCGAAATACGATGATGCTGGATCAGATCGGCGGCTACGGAGACCGTTTTTTTTATCTGCTGCAGGATGACACGGATATTGTGACCGGCCGGCACCTGAACCGTATCTCGCAGACGGTAAAGGAAGTGGTGGATTCGCTGGAGGAAAGGCCGACTGCGGTCATGATCTGCATTACCTGTGTGGATGCTCTCCTGGGTACGGATATGGAGCGCGTCTGCCGCAAAGCCTCGGAGTACGCGGGGGTTCCGGTGCTTCCCTGTTATATGTATGCGCTGACCAGGGAGGGGCGCGTGCCTCCCATGACTTCGGTACGGAAAACGGTGTATGCGCTTCTGGAAAAACGCGGGCGGAAAAAACAGGCCGTAAACTTGCTCGGGGAATTTGCACCTTACGACGACCGCTGTGAATTGTATGAAATATTGAAAAATCTCGGGATAAAAACCATCCGTGAGATTTCGCGGTGTCGGGATTTTGAGGAGTACCTCTCCATGGCGGAGGCAAATTTTAACATTGTGCTGAATCCGGAGAGCCGTCTGGCTGCGGAAGATTTTAAGAGCAGGCTCGGCATTCCCTCTCTGGAAATGACAAGAGTCTACCAGATTGACAAGATTCAGAAGCAGTATGAACTGCTTGGCTCCGCCCTGGGTGTAACAATCGATGAAGCCGCTTATTACAGGGAGGCGCTGGAAGCTGTACAGGAGTTTTCCGGGCGATGGCCGAATACGGTTTTTGCCGTCGGAGAATGGATGAACGGCGACCCGTTTGAACTGTCGCTGACGCTGCTGCGCTACGGGCATTCAGTGGCGGAGATTTACGGAACCGTGACAAACCTGAATTTTATCTATATCAAAAAAATAGCAGCCCTGAGTCCCGGGACGCGGATTTATACGAATCTGTCGCCGACCATGCTCAATTACAACTGCGGAGAATCCCAGGCGGATATTTCTATCGGACAGGATGCCACTTATTATCACCCGGACAGCGCCAATGTTCCGTGGAATGCGGAGAATAAGCCGTTTGGATATGCGGGTTTGCGTGATCTGTTTCGGGAGCTTTCCAAAGCCATGCAGGCATGATTTTACCTGACTCATTGTCTGCGAAATAAAGTGTTGCTTTGCGACACTTCGTGCGCGAGCGGTTGATCCACGAGCCATCCGCTTATAAAGTGTATTTTGTACATATCAGCGTACATTTTCAACAGTTTTGCAATTACTTGTCAGATGATGAAGAATACGAGGAAAACGCCATGAAAGGACTTTTAAAATATTTATCCCCCTTTGCTCCGGACCAGTCCGGCGCGGTATCCGTGTTTTATGAACTGGGCGGGATTATTATCATCTGCGACGCCGGCGGATGCACCGGAAATATCTGCGGCTTTGACGAGCCGCGCTGGTTTGAAAAAAAGAGTGCTCTTTTTTCCGCGGGACTGCGCGATATGGATGCGATTCTCGGGAGGGACGACCGCCTGGTTGATAAATTAAAGGATGCGGCCGACCGCCTGGATGCAAAATTTGCCGTGCTCATCGGGACGCCGGTTCCGGCTGTCATTGCCACTGATTTCCGCGCTTTGAAACGGATGGCGGAGAAAAAATGCGGTTTTCCCGTGCTGACGATAGAGTGTACCGGCACGCGGCTTTACGACCGGGGTGCCGAGGAAGCATATCTGGAGCTTTTTCGAACATTTGCGGAAAAAAATGCAGCAAAGGATAAAAACGCGGTGGGCGTGATCGGCGTCAACCCGCTGGATGTCAGCCAGACGCACGCCGATCAGGTTTTGAAAGAAAAACTGAGGGCAGAAGGGTTTTCCTCTGTTTACTGTTACGGCATGGGGGACGTGTCGAATGAAGAAGATACCTCTGCCTGTTGTGGTGAGAAGGGTAGTCTGATTGTAGATGGTTGCGGTGAAGAGGATAACCTGACTTCAGTGAGGAAAGCCGGGAGCGCAGCAAAGAATATTGTTGTCTCGCCCTCGGGAATCCGTGCGGCGCAGTATCTGCAAAAAGAATTCGGCACGCCCTATGAGGTGAGATATCCGCTTTTGTCTGATGAATTCAGGGAAAAACTGCATGCACTGTATGGGAAAAAAGTGCTGATTGTACACCAGCAGGTGGCTGCCAATGCGATCCGGCAGGAAATCCGGGGAGGTAAGGGCTGTAGTGAAATTAACGGGTCA
>JAJBTR010000268.1:0-5530 GCA_020860745.1 Lachnospiraceae bacterium
GAGAATAGCTGGTATTAACCGTAATTACCGGAGTTAAACTTTCTCCTGTATACAAAATATCTTCTATTGTGAAAATACCGCTGTTACTACTAAAATTCAATTGAGTTACCGTTACTGTCTTAAGCGTAAGATAACCCTTGGGATCTGACACAGAAGTAGTACCATCCACCGGATAAACCTGAACCTCATAACTCCCTGCATCTTTTATTTCTGTAACATCAATATCATTTTTCACGATCTTCCATGTATAATCGTTTGTTCCCGTCCAACTCGCAGAAGAAACACCCACTTCATAACCTGCGCCATTATATGTATAACTAACAGTGTCCGTCGTTACTTCCTGTGAGTCCACGGTTACCACAAAATCATCAGCAGACAACTCTGTCGTATTTCCACCTACGCCCGTCGCCCAGGCAACCACATTCCACCCCTCGAACAACGCCGTATTCGGGAGCAGTCCTGCGACCAGAACCAGAGCCAGTACCATCGCCAGGATTTTCTTTCCTCGTTTTGATATCCTCTTCATCTTTTCCTCCTCTTTCTTCTCTATATGACTTCTTCCGCGTGGATCATGATAATCTCACGCTCTATCTTAAAAGTACCGTTTGTACTCCTATGTGCTTTTTTCTGCTCTGTCTGCCTTGCGTGTTCAAGATATGCCGTGGTCTCATCCGGTCCGGGAGTCCGCGTCCTGACATTCTTCAGCATGGAAGTGGTTTCCTCCCCGTTCCGGAGAAGAGATGTGGCTTCCTCCCCGTGTTGCAGCAGTGAAGTCGCTTCCTCCCCATTCTGCAGCAGCGATGTCGCCTGTTCTCCGCCCTGCAGCAATGATGTGGCCTGCGCTCCGTCCTGCAGCAGCGAGGTCGCTTCCTCCCCGCCCTGCTGCCGCGAGGCGGTATAATTGCCGCCGGGCGACGGTGCGGTTTGTTCCCCGCCGGATTGCATCAGCTCGGCAGATTTCGCCGACCGGACCGCGTTTTCCACTTTCCGCGCTCCCGGCGCAGCCGCCTCGGAGATGCCCATATCCGCCTTCATATGCTCATCGACATACTGCATATTGCTCCGGGTCTTCCGGAAAAGTCTGCCGCTCTGTGCGCTTTCCTCCTCCATCTGCTGGATCTGGCGCTTTGCCGTCCGTCCGGTCAGATACCCAAAGACACTCCGGATATCCAGGACAAAGAAGAGAATCACCGCCAGGACAGCCAGACCGATGCAGGCTGCCAGAAAGATGAGAGACAGATTGCCGTATAATTCTATCTTATTCATAATCCTCCTCCCGCTACTGGTTGCCCACTGTCTTGTAGGTAGAACTGATCACCGTCTTAGCTTGTTCTATAGTAGATTTAAGCGTCTCCATACTGTTTTTCTGCGCTGTGCTCAGATCATCACCAAAATCCGAATCCAGATGTTCTTCCATGTTCGCGATCTGATCCAGCATATCATCTTCTGTGACGCCGGCATCCTTAAACTCCGTGGTGTACAGCATCATCTGACTGACCTGTTCCTGATACATAACGAGCGCTGTTTGCTTATTCGTCAATTCCACCAGATTGCCAGCTGAGAGTTCCGTCAGATCATCCCAGTACTCCTGATAGGAGATAACCTGTTCGCCGGCTTTATCCTCCGTCCCCAGCTGAGTATAATACTTCGAGATCTCATAGAGCCGCTCCGCTTTGGCGACCATTTCTAAATCTGATTCTTTATCTGATTCCTTCAGAGAGTCGGAATCTTTCACCTCCTCAAAATAGGTAGCAGCCTGTGCCTTCCCGTTCCCACTCTCCAGATAGTAATAATACAATAATCCAACCTTATAGCAGAATGCCTCATATGCATCTGAATTACCACTTTGGAACATGTCAATATTTGACTTATTTCTATTACTGCCGGTCGTCATCATAATGCTCTGGAGTTCCTGATCCTCATCAGAATAGAATACAAGATCGCTCTCATATTCGCTCTCCAGCAAATTCCATGCTTCCTCTTTTGTCGGCTCCAGGTTAATGGCCTGTCTCAGATAATCAATCTTCTGTTCACCCGAGGATTTTTCCGCGTTATCTATGTAGGTATCGTAGGTATTATTACTCTCCGATTGTTCCAGAATGTGAAAGCTCAGCGCGCCCACGCCGCAGGCCGCCGCCAGAACCGCTGTGACGGCAAATTTGCGAAATTTGGAAAGCATCTTTGCCCGCACGCGGGTATCGACCATCTGATAGTTTTCCAGGTCATAGAGAAGCTCGGCGCAGGACTGGTAACGGTCCGCCGGGTTCGCCTGGGTACATTTCAGAATAATATTCTCCAGACCAGCGGAAAGATTCGGATTCCACTGACGGATCGGGTACATCTCATAGGGCGGCTCGCCGGGGTTGTGCCCCGTGACCAGATGATACATGGTGGCGCCCAGACAGTAGATATCTGTCCTGGGGTCTGTCTGTCCGTGGCCGCCGTACTGCTCCGGCGCCGCGTAGCCCCGGGTGCCCAGGCAGGTGGTATCCTCCATGCTGCTGATCTTGTACTCTCTGGCTGTACCAAAGTCAAAGAGTACGATGCTGCCATCCGGCTTCAGCATGACATTGGAGGGCTTCATATCGCGGTAGATGATGGGCGGCTTGCGGGAGTGCAGATATCCCAGCACATCGCAGAGCTGCTTCGCCCAGTCGATAACGCTCTCCTGGGGCTGCGGCCCATACTCCTTGAGGACATCCTTCAGCGTCTTTCCCTCAATGTAATCCATCACGATGAGGAAGCTGCCGTCCCCGTCGATCACGTCCACAATACTTGGAAGGTTCGGGTGGTTTAACCGCTTCAGCAGGTCGGTCTCCACGATGAGCCCCTGCTTGACCACGTCAAAATTCTGGACGCCGTCCTTGCAGACTTCCTTGATCGCCCAGGTTTTGTTGGCACGCTCGTTCATCGCCATGTAGACGACGCTCATGCCGCCCTGGCCGCATTTATTTAAGACCCGGTATTTTCCGTCTACAAGAGAGCCTATCTCTAACATACATTTCTCCTAGTCGCAGCGAATCAGGACAGTGGAAATGTTGTCCGATTCTTTGCGGTATTTATCTAAATCAGTCAGATACACCAGTCCCTCCTGCATGGTTTTCTCATTCAGCAGGCGGTAGGGGCTGAGGTACTGATATATTTCCTCTCCGGTGATCACATGACGAAAACCATCGCTGCAGAGCAGAAAAATGCTGCCGGGCAGGATGGTGCCGCTCCCAAAGGCCGGTTCAATCTCTCTCGATGCGCCGACACACTGCAGGAGGACGTTCCGTCTGGGATCTCTGCGGGCTTCCTCCCAGGTCATCCGCCCCTCATCCATCTCTCTCTGGATGAAAGTCTGATCTTTGGTCAGCTGCGAGAGCTCGTCCCGCATGACATAGATCCTGGAATCCCCCACATTTGCAAAGTAATAGGTGCGGTCGACGATGAGCAGCACTACCATGGTGGTGCCGAGATCGATGTGTGCCGCACTCCCGTAAGCGCCGATGCGCTCATTCACGCGGTAGATCAGATCTCTCCACCGCTCCGCAATTCCTTCCATGCTCAACCCCCGGTAGAGCAGGTCCGGGAACTCAGTCTCGAACCACTCCGAGAGGCAGCGCACAGCGGTCGCGCTGGCGAGCTCGCCTTTCGCGAGCCCGCCCATGCCGTCGCATACCGACGCCAGACACACTTTGCCGTAATCTGTCTGGGCAACCTTTACCAGGACAGAATCCTGATTTGTTTTTTTCCTTATTCCGACATCTGTATGTGCCGCAATCTTAAAATTCATAGGAATATGTCCTTCCTGTCTCTTGTCTGCTTACAGACGGAACTCGAATTCCTCATCCGACAACCGGATCTTGTCGCCGGAGTTCAGCTTCACTTCCTGGTTCGGGCTGAGCTTGTTGCCGTTTACAAACGTGAAGTTCGTAGAGTTGTTATCCTTGATGTAGTAAATGCCGCCCTTGCAGATGATGTCCGCGTGTCTGCGGCTGATGGAGTTGTTATCCGGGATGCAGAAATCTACTTTCGCCCGCTCCTTGCCGATCACGCAGAGGGACTTGGTGAGCGTCTTGGTCTCGCCGTTCTTCCTGCGGATCAGCGTCGCTCTCGGCTGCATATTGCCGCCCAATACGCTGGTCTCATCGGAGCCGCCGCCTAGTACGCTGGTCTCGCCTGCACCCATATCGGTGGGCGCCGCACTGCCCATGTAGGACGGAGGTACCGGCTGTCCGCCCTGGTGCTGAGGCTGCTGGTATGCCTGCTGCTGCGGTCTCGGCTGCTGCGGAGGCGTCGGCGGGGTATTCATTCCGCCTGTGGGCGGGATGTTCTTGTTATTTTTCTTTTTCTTATTCATCATCACAACGACCACAATGATCACTACGACGACAACCGCCGCTGCTGCGATAATGATGATAATCTTCATGTCGAGACCGGTCTCCTCTTCCTCAACAGGCTCCGTCTCTTCAGGCTCCTCCTCGGCGGCCTCGGCGACCTCGGCAGTCTCTTCCTCTTCTTCCTCTACCTCGGTGATCTCCTCCTCAGCGGGAGTCTCCTCTGCCTCGGTGGTTTCCTCTTCCTCGATAATATCTCCCGTGTCATTCGTGGAGGTATAGGTAACGCCGATGGCGTCCAGAATCTCTCTCACGTCATTGATCGCGATAGAATAGTAGTAATTGCTGGCGCCGTCCCCGTTATACATGGTATTGATGCCGACAACATTTCCGTTGGAGTCTACCAGCGGTCCGCCGGAATTGCCGTAACCCAGGCTGGCGTCATGGGCGATAAAAGTATATTCATTGCTGGTCTGCACCTTACCGACGATACCCTGGGTAGCAGTCACATCAGAGCTGGCGTGGGAATGCGCATTCGCCTCGTCGCTGGTCGCGCCGGGGAATCCCAGTGCGTATACGGTCTGGGTATCCACCAGGTCGTCGCTGTCCGCCAGTGTCAGCGGGGTCCGGTTGTTGATGGACTGGGACATCTCCAGGATGGCGAAATCACCCTGCTCGGAACCCTGCACATACTCCGCGTCGATCGTGACATCCGCCTGGATGACCACCTCGATCTTTAACGTGACATTCTTCGAGTCGGTGAAATCAACACCGTAAACCTCGCTCCAGCCAGCCGCATCCTCACTGGTAAGTGTGATCACGTGATAGTTCGTAATGACTGTCGTAGTTCCGGTGGACGGTCCGATCAGGAAGCCGCTGCCGCCCTGCAGTGCGTGCTCGTTATTTTTGGAATCCACGTAAACCAGCTGGATCCACACCACACCGTTCTTGGCCTCGGATACGACCTCAGCCTCTGCAGAGGTGGACGTATCGGTCGCCATCGCGGGCATGGAATACCCCAACAGCATCGCCGCCACCGCCATCATCAGGAATAGCTTCCTGAACACATGCATTTTTTTCCTTTGTTTCATCTCTCTCCTTTACTTCGCGAAATCTTAATTTTGCCGAAACAAAAAACACTGCTACTTAAGATTTTATTATAATTTTATAAATTCACATATCCAGTAAGAACGAATGAGAGTTAATTTCAT
>JAJBTR010000268.1:5540-6559 GCA_020860745.1 Lachnospiraceae bacterium
TGCCAGGATACTGTGCCCTGTTTTTTTGTCGAAAATTGCCGCCTGCGCAGCATTCGAATCACTGTGTTAAACCTCAAGGCTCTCAAAATAATCCAGAAAGACGCGGTACATCCCCTGCTCCGCCGCACAGATACAGCGGACTCCCTCCGCTTCCCGCGCAAAAAAGAAGACGCGGTCCGGCTCATACAGCTGCACGCCGAAGTCCGTCTCCCCGCACAGCGCCTCCTCCGCATCCGGAGTAAACCCGTAGGAGCAGACCGGTTGCGACTCTGCTGCCGCCGCGGCATAGCAGGCGAGCGACGCCTCCGGATCGTCGGCAAAGGGAAACAGCAGACGGCACCGCCCGCTCATCTGCTGCAGCTCCGCGATATATCCGCCGGCCAGCCGGTCATTTTCTATTAATAATGCGTTTTTGCCGCTGTCAGAGAGAAGCAGCACATGATGCTCCGTCACAATATAATGCGGCCACAGGGAAAAATTCTGTCCCGGATCATTGGAAGAAACATAAGAATAATTCGCCTCATACTTCCCGCGAAAAGAAAAACTGAAAGGAATAATATATTGGAGCGTTTTAAGATTGCCCACCACCCCGCCGTGGAGATCCGGATTGCGCTCCACTGTGAGAAACTGGTGGCAGGTGATCTGCTTCCGGCCGGAGCACCCCCCCTCCCGGATCATCTGCTGCATGGCATAGATCGTCTGTTCAAACGCATCCATATAAATATGAACCTCGCCGGGCGCTTCACACGCGCGGATAATCATATACTGGATGGCGTCGATGATATCCACTTCCATACACAACTGCCGGACAGAGGGAGCGCTCTCTCCCTCCCCGGCAAACTCCGGCTGGACTTTTCTATGATAAACATCATCCTCCATACTCTTCCGGATTGCAGTAAAATAGCGCAACAGATGCTCCACCTCAATCCGCCGTCCGAAGACATCTCTCCCTACTTTCTCTATGCGAAACAACCAGTCCAGCTTCTCCTGTTCTGATTTGTTGATAACTAAGTGGTGGC
>JAJBTR010000064.1 GCA_020860745.1 Lachnospiraceae bacterium
TTAAATTCAGCATTTATCTTATGTTTAAAATTTCTTCATGAAACAACCCTGTTTATAACTGTGCAGTCGCAATTCAATGGTTTGTCTGCATGCAATCTATTGCAATGCAGGAAAACTGTTGAATTAGCAACCCACCTCCAAATGGGCAAAATGCGGATGTGGAAACAGACGCAGGAGCGCACAAGCACGGATTTTGCGAATGCGGATGTCGGGTTGGATGCTCTCCAGAGCGTCCTACCGCACAGGTGTAATTCATTCTGCTATACGTACACCTTCGTCCCATACGCCTGCAGCTTGACTTCCCCCGACACGCGATCACCGGTCTCCAGATCCGTCTTTTCCTCCTGCAGGATTATCGTCTGCGGATGGTCCGTATAATTCAGAACAAAGAGATACTGTTTTCCCTCTTTCTCACGCAGAGCGATCTCACACGCAGCCGGAACCGTAATCTGATCCGCGAACGGTTCCATCACCCCGGTATAATTCAGGAACGCCCGGGTGTTCTCCCTTGTAAACGTGCCTCCGAAATGGAGCACCCGTCCTGCTCCCACGGCCGTCTCAATCAGAGCCGGTCGGCCGGCAAAGTAACCGGACGTATAATTTGCCAGAACCTTCGCGTCCGCTCCGTCCTCCGCCAGGATATCATGGAACAGGCCGGTCTCAACCTGCTGCCCGCCCCAGTCCATGGAAACCGGATCGTCCTCCGGCGAGTGGAACGTAAACTCCTGCACGTCAGACTGACTGACCTGCTTTAACAGTCCCGGCATCGGAGCCATCACACAATGTCCATCGATATCTTTCTGCCCGGTGCGCGCACCGATGATCAGGGTGCCTCCCGCCTTCACATAAGCTTTCAGGACGTCCACCCGTTTCTGTGTCAGAATCAGGGCGTGCGGATAAATCAGCACCGGATATTTCTGCAATTCCGCCGGCTCCGTATTATCTTTCAGATAAAACACATCATAGGGCGTATGACTCTCCTGCGCCGCCACGAAAATCTCTTTCACACTGCTGTCCTCGAAGGCGCCGTGCCAGACATCCAGCCGCGCGCCCCAGACATTGTCATAATCACGGACCAGGGCAAAGGCCGCCTTGTAATCCGCACCCGTCACCGGAACGATCGCCTTTATGCGGTCCCAGACCTGATGCACCTCCGCCAGCTTCCGGTTGTCACGGTTGTCATAATCCAGTATTCCATGCCAGTAAATCTCTGTGCCGACTGTGGCGGTCCTCCAGCGGAAAAAGCTGACATAATCCGCTCCGTGGGCGATGCTCTGCATCGCCCAAAGCATCAACTGCCCCGGCTTGGGCGCCGGCGCCTCCATCCGTGTATTCCACCCGTTTGCCCCGGACTGCTGCTCCATAATGCCGAAATGCCGGCAGACCGACCGGACTTCCGTCAGATTCATACTCCACTTTCTGTCCTTCAGCATCCGGTTGTGCTTCGGATCCGCATCAAGACAGTAAGCAAAATTCGGATAGGAATCATAAGTATACACATCCAGACACTCATCCTCCATGCGGTGGTTATCCAGATTCGCAAACAAACCATTGGTCGTGATAAAATCACCGGGCTTTATATACCTGCGGACAATATCGCTCTGCATTTTGCAGAACCGGATCGCGCTCTCAGAGACAAAACGGCTGTAATCCAGCGCCTGATGCGGGTTTGTCTCGTCAGAGAGCGTCGTGCGCGGCACATAGATCTCCTCCCAGGCGCTGTAGGTCTGATTCCAGACGATTGTTCCCCAAGCCTCATTCAGCGCATCCAGCGTCTGATATTTGTCTTTTAAAAACACACGAAACGCCAGCGTATCGCTCTCCGAGTAGAATTCATCCATCTCGCAGTTGATCTCATTGTCAATCTGCCATCCCACGATACAGGGGCGCTTTGCGTAATGCTCCGCCACTTTCTCCACGATCCGGGCAGACAGTTCCTGATACTTCGGAGAATTATAATTGTAATGCCTGCGCATACCGTGACGATACAGCACGCCGTCTTTTCTGCAGTTTAACACTTCCGGATACTTTTCCGTCAGCCAGACCGGAGGCGTCGCCGTGGGCGTACCCCAGATCACCTGCATCTGCTCTTCTTCCGCCACATCCAGAAACGCGTCAAAAAAATCAAAGGTAAATTCGCCCTCTCCGGGTTCAATCTTACTCCAGGCAAACTCCGCAATCCGGATGGTAAAGATGCCGTTCGCTTTCATACGCTGCAGGTCCTCGCGCCACAGCGATCGGTTCCAGTGCTCCGGATAATAACAGGTACCCAGGGAAAGGGTATCCCACTTAAAATTCTGCTCTTTTCTCATATATTTCTCCCTTATAGATCATAACAGTTCAGCCACACATCAATTACTGTGTATACGTTCTCACCAAATTCGCAGCTCCTGCTCATTAAGTGTTCACAGTATCACAAAAACGCACCTTTGGTGCTCTCCGTTGCTGCGCAACTTCTTTTGTTCATTGGTGTGGCGCTCCGCTCGTGGAAACTCACAGAAGATTCTTTGTGTGCAAGCACACGCAAATCTTCTGCAAATTTCCACGGCTGAACTGTTAATCAAAATCAAACTTATCAAAGCGCTTATTCATCGCGCGGTAGCGGAAGCGCACCATCTCGTTTTTTTCCAGCACATCCTCCTCTGTCCCGGTGTACTGGCAGCGGATGCAGTAATACTCTCCCTTATCCTTATCATAAAACATATCAATGTCCAGATCCCGCATAAAGCAGGAGGGGCATCTGTAATTTAATTTGCCTTTTCCAGATTGAGCCATGTCGCAAAAACCTCCTTATCCGCAATATTTTTCCTGTATCCCAGCGTAAACATCGGGGAAAACGCATATCCCTCCCGGATATATCCCTCCGCCGCGTCGTCGGATGCCGTCAGGGAAACCTTCGTCTCGATGGCAGAAATCGTCGCGCTCACTGCCGCTGCGCCCGGCAGGGACGCCTCCCGGCAACGGTATTCATAGGAAATTTCCTTCTCTTCCGCGCCTTCGCACTTTAAGAGAATCCCCGTCATATCCTCCGGATACTCGGTGGTGCCGTAGCAGGCCACCATATACTCGTTCAGCATAACCTCCGCCGCCGGATCACTCATTTCCAGAGTATTCCGCTCAATTTTAATGGAAGAAGAGCCCTCCTCAAAATATTCTTTCGTCTGCAGCGTCACAGACAGGCCGCGGAATTCAACCGTCACCGGATCCAGAGTCAGAATCCTGGTCTTTCCCTCCTGGGAAAAATGCGCTTTTGTCCGGCACAGAGCCAGGTCTACTTCCTCCCCCTTATAGGACAGCTTGGCACTGCGGATAGTTCCCTCTCCGGCATAGTGCGTAAAATATCCCGCACGGTACTTTTCCTGAATCAGGAACGGATAGGACGCATCCTGCACATGCTTCGTGCCGATACCCACCGGCCATTCCAGCTTCGCCGCGTAAGGGCGTAAGTCCACGATGGCACCGCCCTGGTCCATGTTGACGCAGGCGCGCATATAAGGATCGCAGTACCAGAACAGCTGCTTGTCAGAACCGTAGAGGATATCCCGCCAGAGCGCACACTCCGGCTCAGTGTAGGTCTTCTTTTCCCTGTAATAATCAGCAAACTCTGACATCGTCATGTCCACCAGCTTGCCCTCATCCTTCAGCTTCTTGTAATACCTGCAGCCGTCCGTGTAGGATTTTACCAGAAGCTCATAGGGAGCCTCCCACCGGCCCATCTTGTTCATCCAGCCCGGTCCCACAAACATCATATTATAAGCATAGCCGTTATTGTATTTTTCCAGTGCCCGATACTGATCGATCAGATTGTACAGATAAGGGTATTCCCAGGTCTTTGTATCGTAAATCATTCCGCGCAGCACATTCTGCGGATGCGTACCAAAGTTTGACCCGTTTCCGTCATAGCAGGCAATCAGGTCTCTGGACAGGTGGGGAATCGCCACGATACCGCTGTCCTCCGCCTCGTTGGCCGCCGGCGCGTGCGTATTCTGCTTCGACGGAATCCAGGGATTCCACGGACCGCCGTCAAAAAGCGTGTACCAGGAATTATTGCAGGTATGGTAAGCCTTCGGACCCTCCTCCCAGCAGGTAGCGATCGCGCACTTTACCGTGGGATAAGTCTCCTTGATATAATTGATCAGGTCAGCGTCCATGTAGTAAGAGCCGGTCGACTCCGGATAAAAACCGAAGCGGTCGTGGAACTTTTCAAACACATCGTTGACAATCGCCTTTTTCTCCTCCATGGAGAACATCCAGATACAGAAATCCTTCGTCTGGTACTTCTCCCGGAATTCCTCACAGGGGAGTCCCAGCAGGGACAGTGCGATCTCATCCCCGTACGCCGCATGATCATGCTTCGCGATCTCCACCGCCTCATCGTTAAACAGAGAAGCGTAGGTCATGTGGATCGTCACCTTCAGACCGTTCTCATGGGCAATCCGCTGCTGGGTTTTAAAAATGTCCAGAGACTCTGTGAGCAGCGCGGTATCCCCGATATCCTCCTCTTTTCCCTGCCCGGTCACGGTCGCCGAATACTCCGGCACCATCTCCGGGCGATGAATCACATTCAATACAAACTTGTCCATTGTATCTCCTCCTGCTTTTAAAATCTGCATCTGGCTTTCGACCACATGTTCTTCTCGTTAGAATACCACATTTTTCCGCTTATTACCGTTCCTTTTTACTCAATTTTATTGCATATTCCGTGGTTTTCTTTTTTATAGTTTTTTGTAAAATCTATAATTATTTACCTGGGCTGACCTCCAGAATTTTATAGGATTCTTATTAGATTTTTAATTGCCGGAGTCTGCCCCAGCTAATTCAGCTAATTGCCGAAATACTCATCCAGACCGTCCGCAATTCCTTTCACAATCTTATACTGGTACGCCGCGGTGGCCATCTTCTGATCCTCCGTCGGGTTCGTCATATATCCCATCTCGACAATCGTGGTGGGAACCGTTGCCCAGTTAATGCCTGACATGGAATCCGTCTTCCACACACCCAGATTTTTTGCCCCGGTCTGTGCCGCCATATGCTTTAACACAGAGGATGCGAGCGCATAACTTTCACTGTAAAGGTAAGCATTGTACGGATTGGATGATGTCTGGCAGATCGTCATCATACCGTTGGTGCTGCTGCTGGATCCCCCGTTTGCGTGGATCCGCACAAAGGCATCCGCATTGGCCTCGTTGGCGATGACCGCCCGCTCCCGGTTCGACAGATTGACATTGTTCGTTGTGCGGGTCATGATAACCTCATATCCCCGGGACTCCAGCTCCGCTTTCAGTTTCAGAGAGACCTGCAGGTTCAGTTCATATTCCGCCAGCCCGGTACTGACACCGCTGGTACCGCCGGTAACCCTGGCTTTCATCGTGGAAGAGCCGGGTCCGATGGGTTCCAGCGCCGTGTTCGCCTTCAACTGATGCCCGGGATCGATAACCACAAGCAAACCGGACGTTTCCGTCGCTTTGCCGTTTACCACACGGTAGGTTTTACTATTGTACCTGTACTTTCCATTATAGGAAAAATTCACCTTGCCGTTTTTTACAACCCAGCTGCCGTTTTTGTTGGAAGCGACACCGTTAAAACCGAAATTCACCTTTCCGTTCTTAATGTACCACCAGCCGTTCTCATTTGCGTAATTCGCGACCCCGGTGTAACCGAACTGCACTTTTCCGCCGGTCACATACCACCAGCCGTTTTTATTCTTCGCTACCGTATTCTTTGTGAAATCCACCTTGCCGTTTTTGATATACCACCAGCCGTTCTCATTCGCATAGTCCGCCAGGCCGGTAAAGCCTGTCTGCACCTTGCTCCCGACTACATACCACCAGGCTTTCGTACCATTTACCGTACCGTAAATCACGCTGTTTTTTCCGAATGTGACAGACCCGCTCTCCACATAATACCAGGTGTTGTCCGGCCCTTTTGCAAAACCCGTGTAACTCTTCTTTACGCCGGCTGCGTAATAGTAATACTTCGCCGATGTGCCGCCGGTCGGATCCTGCAGAATGCCGGTGCAAGGCGCAACCATCACCGTGATAACGACAGAGTCTGCCGTTTCGGATAAAACTTTTTCTGAATCACCGGCAATATCCGCGGCAATACCCGCATTACTGCCCTCAGCGAAATAATTTTTCGTACCGGTGATCGTCGCCGTTCCTTCCGCCTTTGCCGTAATAAGCAGACCGCTGCCGTCATCCGCGACAGCCGCTTCAGCAATCTCCGTATCATCCGAAGACCAGTCATACTCCGTCACCGCCACTTCATCCGGAGCCACCGAATACTGCTCCAGTGTCTGAAACGTGTAAGCAAATGTCTTTTCTGAAGCCTCTTCCGTCTCCGCCGCAAATGACGGAACCGCCATCGCTAAGAACAGCATCAGCGCCGTCAGAATACCCGGATATGTTTTCCTGATCTTCATATTCCTCTCCCATAACCCATCTCTTATTGTAACTGTTCCGTGCCCGCCGCACAAAATCATACGCGTCTTCATCATTATGATTTATGCGACAAAAAGTAATGCTGCTTCCTCATGTTTTTGCGGTCCCTTGTAT
>JAJBTR010000196.1 GCA_020860745.1 Lachnospiraceae bacterium
TTCAAATCCAATGCACTCCGCCTTAATCTCCGTAACAATCCCACAGGTCACACGGTATATCCGTTTCACTCCGTCTTTATCTCCGTAGCAATCCCGCAGGTCACCCGGTACACCCGCTCTGCTTTTTCAGCTAACAGGCAGCTGATCCGCCCGGTCGTCTCCCTCCACTCCCGGTCAAACGCGTCTATCGGGACGATGCCGCAGCCCAGTTCGTTCACAGTAATGATCAGATCCGGATTTTTCTCTGTCAGCTCCGCCACAAGAACGTATGGATTTTTCCCCTCCCGCATTGTCTCCGCAATGGTTTCGTGGATGTCTGCGACTACCTGTGCCCCGCTTTTTCCGTCAGCAATCTCCTGCCGCGCCAGCTCATCCGCAAACGCTTTTTTCCCCTGCCAGGCTCCGCCCGTTATCAATATCATTTCGCACAAATCCTCCTGCCATACTGTAAAAATCTTCGCAATAATCCATCCTGAATCTTTGATTCATGATCGCATTTCGCCGCTCGCCGAATGCACCAGTGCATTCTTCTCGCTTACGCTCATTCTATCGTGATTATATCACGATCCAATTCGTCACTCGTCAAATACATGCCAGCATGTATTTTCCTCATTTGCACTCATGATATCATAGAATAGAAAACCACCACATACGCCATCGCCAGCTCGCACATCTGGAGGAAAAATCCCTGGATATCTCCGGTGATGCCGCCGAACTTTCGCATTGCCATCCGTCTGCAGAGCACACAGACAAGGATTGCCGCAGCCGCTGCCAAAAGCCCCCGCTGCCAGTCCAGGAAAATCATACCGAAGATGCAAACCGCCGCCTCTATCGTCAGACAGATCCTGCATCTCCGCCGGTCTGCCGCCTCGGAAAAAGTGGCCGCCAGGCCACTCCCTTTCGCACAGGGAAAAGTACAGATTCCAAATCCGTTGAGCGTCCGGCTGAGGACAAATCCAAGTCCGAGCACTGCGACTGATCTCTCATCCGCTTCTGTCCAGATGCCGAACAGCGCCAGAAAATACGCACAGCCGGTGATCACCGCAAACGCCCCCGCGTGGGAATCCTTTAAAATCTCAAGCCGCCGCTCTTTCGTCTGCCAGGAGCTCAAGGCATCCGCCGTGTCAAGCAGACCATCCAGGTGGATACCGCCGGAGATCAGCACCGGAATCAGCACATAAACAGCTGCCCGCAGGTCACTTCCCATTTCCAATGCCTGCGATGCCAGACACCAGAGCCACATCACAGCCCCGATGGCAACTCCCACCAAAGGAAAAAAGCAGAGGGTATAGCGCATATTCTCTTTTGTCCATTTTATCTGTGGCATGGGTATTTTCGAATACATCGAAAACGCCACCACAATGCTCTCCCACCATTGCATTGTTTTGCCTCCGTCAATCCTTTGACTCAATTACCAGAAGAATCCCTTTCCGCATCTCAATGACAGCCGCTTCCCTGCGGATCTCGTTGCTCACGCCGCGGGCTTTTCCGGACTCCAGCGTGAAATCTTCCACCTCATATGCAAATCCCCGGAGAGTCAGCCCCTCCACCTTCGGTGTGAAAGGAATCAGAGATACATAAGTTCCGAACTGCTCTTTTTTTCGAAGCATCGTCCGCCCCTGTATCATGCGAATGCGGTTATGAGGATCAATGATGAAGCATTCCACCCCGGCATCCATCGCCATCTTCAGCAGATGCAGATTCCCCAGCACATGATCCAGCCGGGTACCGGTGCCGCCCAGAATCGTAATCCGATCCGCCCCCGTCTCAATCACGCGCATCAGGGCAAGCTCCGTATCCGTCTCATCCTTCTCCGCGGGAAAAATATGGATTCTCTCCGGACACTTTTCCCGGAAATAGCACAGCACATCCGGATCCGCCGAATCAAAGTCTCCCCATATCTCATCCGGCAAGACATCCGCCGCCCGGCAGAAATTCAAACCGGAATCCGCGCTGATCACAAAATCCCACTCCTCCGCCGCCATCTGTTTTTTTGCAAAAGGGAGGTCAATCTGACCTCCCGTAATAATAAGACAATTCATATTTACTCTCCCATGACACTCAGAAACTGTCTCACATTCTCCTCAATATCGCCTTTAAAGATAGCGCTTCCCGACACGATGACATTCGCCCCCGCATCCAGTATCTCCCGCAGATTATCCAGTGTCACGCCGCCGTCCACCTCGATATCAGTCTGGCACCCTTTCCGATTGATCATCTCCCTGAGATTACGGATTTTCTGAAGCGTGTAGGGGATAAATTTCTGCCCTCCGAAGCCGGGATTCACCCCCATCAGCAGAACCATATCCAGATCCGGCAGAATATACTCCAGCGAGGAGAGCGGCGTAGCCGGGTTCAGTACCGCGCCGGCCAGCAGGCCCTTGCTGCGAATCTCATAGATAGTGCGGTCCAAATGCCTGCAGGACTCCACATGAACTGTAATCAGATCTGCTCCCGCGGCAGCAAAATCATTTACATACCGGATGGGATTTTCAATCATCAGATGAACGTCAAAAATGCGGTCTGTGCAACCGCGGATCGACTCAATCACCGGCACCCCGTAGGATATATTCGGTACAAACATCCCATCCATCACATCGATGTGCACATACTGGGCACCTGCCCGGTCCAGCTGTCTGATCTGTTCCCCCAGTCTTGAAAAATCTGCTGCTAAAATAGACGGCGATAAACAGTTCATAGTATTCTCCCCTCAGTATCTTTTCTTATCTTTTAATTCTTTGTAAATCTGCTCATAATTGCCGTACCGGCTGCGGCTGATTTTTCCATCCTCCACCGCCGCTTTCACCGCACAGCCTGGTTCGCTTAAGTGGCTGCAACCGCGGAAGCGGCACCGGTCCCGATATGGCTCAAATTCCGGGAAAAAGAATTCCAGAGTATCCGTACTCATCGGCAAACGTCCGTCGTCCGACTTCGTTTGCTGCGTATCTGACCGCTCATAATCAACCGAAAGTGAGCTGAACCCCGGCGTATCACAGATAAACGTATCCCGGTTCGCCGCAATCAGCTCCGCATGGCGGGTCGTGTGCCGCCCTCTCTGTATCTTTTCACTGACTTCCCCGGTCTCCATCTGTGCATGGGGCGCCAGGAGATTGATCAGCGTAGATTTCCCGACGCCGGAAGGACCGGCCACCGTACTTGTCTTCCCGCAAAGCTGTTCCCGTATGGAGGAAACACCCTCCCCGGTCACGGCACTGAAAAAGAAAAGCGGATAACCGGCAGTCTCATAAGCCTCCTTTACTCTGACGACATCCTTTTCCGCCGCCAGATCCAGCTTATTCATACAGATCACCGTGGGAACCTGCTGCTGCTCCATCATAACCAGGAAACGATCCAGAAGATTAAAATTCGGTTCCGGCGATGCCAACGCAAAAATGATCAGCGCCTGGTCAATGTTCGCCACCGTCGGCCGGATCAACGCATTTTTCCGCGGAAGAATACAGGTGATATTCCCTGTCTGCTCTTCCTCATCAATCACATCCAGCTGCACCAGATCTCCCACCAGCGGTTTCCTGTTCTGTTTCCGGAAAATCCCCCGCGCTTTACATTCGTAAACGCCGGATTCCGCTGTGTAAACATAGTAGAACCCGGCGATTCCTTTGATAATTCTGCCCTGCATAGGCTATTCTTCGTGGAATGTAACGGACTCCTCCTGCGGATCCGAAGCCACTACATTTCCATCATCGTCATAATAATACCAGGTAATCACCAGCAATCCGCTGTCCGTTCCTGTAATGCCGGTCGCCGAAACGGTAAACGGGAATGTCGTGACATTGGTCCAGGAATTAATCAGCTCGTCGCTCTCCGCCTTATAGAGCTCCATATCCGCATAGGCAACCGTCACATTGGTCGGCGCTTTCACACTCGTCTTAATATAATAAGTCACCTCTTCCGCGCCCTTGCTGACCACAAGGTCTACGGAAGATCCCATATCCACATATTTTCCGGAGGAAACGCTCTGGCTGATGACATAACCCTCATCCACAGTATCACTGTACTCCTGCGTAACGGTACCGACATTTAAGCCTGCATCGCCGAGAGCTGTCTTCACATCGCTCTCCGTCTTACCTGTTACATCAGGCACTTTAGTCGTCTCGCTTCCCTGGCTGACATAAATCGTGACTGTATCGCCCTCTGTCGCCGTGCTCCCGGCTGACGGGCTCTGGCTGATGACCTTTCCTGCTTCTACAGAGCTGTCATACTGGAACTCCCGGGATGCCTTCAATCCCTTATCCTCCAGAGTCGTGACAGCGGAATCCGACGTATACCCGACCACATTGGGCACGGTTACTGTCTCCGCCTCCGGCTCAACGGCAACTACAACATAGATGGTAGAACCTTCCTCGACCATCTCCCCCTCTTCCACATCCTGGGAGATAATCTGCCCCGGCTCATAATCCTCGGTCTCCTCCTCGCTCTCCTGCTCCACAGTCAGACCCAGATCCTCCAGCTCTTCCTCCGCTTCCTCCAGAGTCATACCGGTCAGATCAATCATCTCCACCTGGTTGGTTGTCTCCTCCACAGTCTCCTGTGTATCATCATCGAAACTCTTATTCTTACTAAAGTCTATCACCCCAAGGAAATTTCCCAATATATAGATCACAACAGCAATAATGATAGCCAGCACAACGATCATTAACACTTTGACGATCTTTTCCATTTTAGAATTTACAGGACCGTCTTCCTCGTCGTCATCCTCATCCTCGTCATCGTCATCATCATAGATATAAGCGTACTTTCCATCCCTGTCCTCGTCATCGTCGTCATCCTGTACATCCGCGGTACTGTCCTTAATTTTCTGAACCTCCTCATCACTCATGATGCGGGTCTTGCCCGCAAGAGGGGAATCCAGCGTGACAAAATCTTCATTCGGCGTCAACAGCGACTTCCACAGATCAACCAGGAGATCTTCCATGGAAGCATACCGACGGTCAGCGCTCTTCTGCGTACATTTCAGAATGATTTTTTCCAGGCTGATGGGAAGATCAGACGCATACTCGGACGGCGTCACCATCTCATCCTGCAGATGCTTGATAGCAACCTCCACGGTACTGTTCCCGTCAAAGGGCACACGCCCGGTCACCATCTCATACATCACAATACCCAGAGAATAGATATCGCTGGTATTGCTGACATAGCCGCTTCTCGTCTGCTCCGGCGAGGCGTAATGGACAGATCCCATCACATCCGCGTGGATCGTATGCTCGGAAACCGCACGGGCAATACCGAAATCCGTGACCTTAACCTTGCCATCCGTAGAAATCATAATGTTCTGCGGCTTGATATCTCTGTGGATAATGTTCTTGGCATGCGCCGCCTGGATGCCGCGCGCCACCTGGATCGCAATGCTTAAAGTCTCTTTGTAATTGAGCTGTCCTTTCTTCTCAATATAAGTCTTCAGCGTAATTCCCTGCACATACTCCATGATGATGTAATGAAAATCATCCTGCGATCCGACATCGTAGACATTCACGATATTGGGATGCTCCAGTCCGGCCGCAGACTGGGCTTCCGCACGAAACTTTGAAACAAAGTTCATATCCTCACAGAACTCTGCTTTCAGCACCTTGATCGCCACACACCTGCCCAGAGTCAGGTCCCTGGCCTTATATACATCAGACATTCCTCCTGCGCCGATCTTTTTTTCTATCTCATAACGACCGGCAATCATCATTCCGCTCTCTATCATCTGCATTTACCTCTCAAGTTCAGGATCTATCAAAATCACAGTGATATTATCCTTACCACCATTCTTATTTGCAAGTTCCACTAAATATTCTGTCTTTTTCACCAGATTGTCAGAACCATTTACAATCCGGCAGATTTCCTCGTCCTCGACCATCCCTGTCAGTCCGTCGGAACAAAGAAGAATACACTCTCCCGGCTCCAGATCTGTCGAGAAAATATCGGTCTGCACAAAATCATCCACACCGACAGCACGCGTAATAATATTGCGGTCCGGATGCTGTCTGGCGCGCTTCTCGTCTATCTCCCCCAGCCGAACCATCTCCTGAACCAGGGAATGATCTCTGGTAATCTGTCGGATATCACTGCCGACAAGGTACAATCTGCTGTCCCCTACATTTGCTGTAGTCAGGACAGACCCGGTCAGCACGGCAGCCACAACTGTGGTCCCCATCCCGAATGTCTCCGGATGCTGCCTGGAGTGCGTCCGCAGCGCATCATTGGCACATCGGATGCAGTCCGTCAAAATCTCACGGGGATCACTCTTCTGCGAAGCACGGACAGCAGAGACAATCGTCTCCACCGCACAGCGGGAAGCAAACTCTCCGGCATTGTGACCTCCCATCCCGTCCGCAACAAGGAACAGATTGGGAAGCTTTCCCACCGGATCCTCCGATGAGAAAAAATAATCCTGATTCATCTCTCGCCTGATTCCTATATCAGTCAGGGAACTTATTCTCATGTTAAAGCGCCCGCCTTTCCGCACATCTTCTGCACGCCTGTCTAAATCACGAAAACCGCACAAAGATCGCCACTTTGCTC
>JAJBTR010000249.1 GCA_020860745.1 Lachnospiraceae bacterium
ACTGTCATATCCGGCAGCCCAGGGAGCAGAATCTGCCGGCAGGCCGAGATAGTCGACACAGGCCTTCGTGATAATGCCCGCAAAATACAGAATGCCGAATTCACTCAGAAGAGGCTCCAGTGTTTCCCACAGCGCAGTATCCAGTTTTTTTTCGACAAACACCGCCCAGTCGCACATCTGCCGCAGGCCGAGTCCGCTGGTGAGAAAATGCTCCAGCTTGTGAAGGAGCAGGATGGCCGCCTGCTGATCATCCGCCGGGAAAGGCAGACCATTGACATACTGCCGCCGCGCAACCGCATCGTCCAGATAATCCCGGATTTTCCGGAGACTCTCCCTGTTTTCATTTAAAAACAGGCCGTTCGGCTCCCGATGCACTTCCACCGTAAAAGCATCCCGGGAAAGTGTCATATGGCAATGATGGTCTTCACTCAGCACATCGCCGTATCCATACTCCTGCAGCGCATGAACCGCCGCAAGCTGCTCCTCCGGCTCCACAAGGAGATCAATATCCCCCATATTCCGCAGAGCGGGATCCGGATAACAGGAAGCGGAAGAACTTCCCTTCAGGATGACACAGGGAATGTCCGCGTCGGACAGAACCCGGATCACCTGTTCCTGCTCATACAGAAGCTGCTCATTGCTCATCATCTGAAGCATGGCAGCCTGCTCCCACCGGGAAGACACCGCTTCCGGGAGATGGGAACGCTCCGTATCTGTGAGCACATCCCAGATCAGAAGAGTCAGCGCCTGGTTCATACACTCCGCACAGAGGTCTTCCCAGTCGGTGTCCGCCGGATCAAAGTCAGCGGGCACGCCAAACAGGGCCCGACCGACCAGCTGCAACATGATATCCTCGGTTTTCTTCATGAATCCGTTCCTCCCAAAAGTGCGATACATTTTTGTGTCTGTCATTCGCGCTTATAAACTGCCGCAAAAATTATAAATCCCCCACTGCCTGATACGCAAATCACAGTCTTTCATCCTCATCTCCGCTCAATATTCCATCCGGCTGTAGATCTCATGGATCATATCGCTCAGTTCGTCAATCCGCTCCTCCATCTCCGCGGCACGCTCCTCATAATCCGTCTGGTTTTTCTCCTCAATCGCATTGATCTGTGACAGCTCCGCCACCACATCCGCCACAGTTGAAAAAGAACAGTCGTCGTATTCCGCGTACTCCTGCAGCTTATCCATCAGATCCGTGACATAATCCTTCGAAAGCGTTCCGGCATTGATACTCTCCATATCGAGAACATAAATCATGGCGGCCTTATTTCTGTACATCGCAGAAATCCTGCTCCCAACCGAGGTCCCCGAGGTGCTGAGATAAGAATAATCGAAATAAACCGTTCCGTCATCCATCTGTCCGGCATCCGGAGAATCACTGTTGTAAACCGTGTATCCTGTGAACCCATCCTCCTTCAGGAGCCGGATATTCTCATCTGTGCTAAAGTCGTTCCGGAGAAAAAACACCCCTGTATACCCTCTGGCTGCCGTCTCCATATAATCCATGACGGACAGAACGCTGTCGTTTGTCTCCTCCGAAAAATCAGACACATACAGCATAATCTCCCAGTCCGCATCCGCCGCGTCAATCAGTTCCTCCGCATCCTCCAGGTCCATCACGCAGTCCAGGACAAGAACCGGCGGGAAATCATAGGTTTCCGCCAGTTCCTCCATATAGGTCAGGTCTGAAACCTCAGAGACGGCAAACCCCACCATCGTTTTTGCCTCCTCACTGGCGTAGAAAACACCGTCCTCCAGATCAGCCAGCTCTGTCTCCAGGCTCTCCCGCTCCTCCTCGTATGGCTTCGCCTCCTCCTGCAGCGCCTGCATGGCGGCAGTCTGCTCACTTTTTTTCGTCTTGTCAGAATAAAACATAAACGCAATCGCTCCGACCACCACCACCGCCAGAACAATCACGATGATATTCCGTATTAACCCGCCTCTCTCTCATGTCATGTCTCCCTGATTTCCGTTGTGTCTGCTTTTATGCGTTTTCCTGTCACACTGCGTCTGCATTTCTATCCGCGTGTTTCTGCTCAGATTCGTATGCTGTTTATTCATCTCTTCCTGTTCCGTCTCATCTGCTTTCAATCCGCATCTGTCATCTCAACGGATATCTCCGAATGTTCAAATATCAGCCGTTTATTACAGATTTTCATCGCCGCCGGTCTGTGCGTGACGATAAGCACCGTTTTCCGGCCCATCTCCCGCAGATTCTTCAGAAGTCTGCGCTCCGTATCCTCATCCAGAGCCGACGTAGCCTCGTCCAGCAGCAGCACCGGCGCATCGCGGTAAACCGCCCGCGCAATCGCAATCCGCTGCATCTGCCCTTCCGAGAGTCCGCCGCCCTTTTCACCGAGAACCGTGTTGTAGCCGTCCGGCAGATTCCGGATAAAATCATCCGCACAGGCAATTTTGCAGGCGTACTCCACTCTCTCCTTCTGCTTCCTTGTATACGGCGCGGCGTGCAGAAAATCCACCGCCTCGTAAATGCTCCCAGACATCAGCATATTGCCCTGGGGGACATAGGAAAACCACCGGCGGGTCGCGGGGGAGACAGCAATTTCGGGCGATTGCTGAATATCCTGATTTTCGCAGCACTTCTCCGTACCATTATTTTTGCAGCGTTTCGAATCGGCTCCATTTTCACAGATTCCCTGTCTGCCTTTATTTTCAGGGAATTTCTCCCGGCTCCCCTCCGCGCAGTCCGCGTAAAGCCTGCCGGATACCGGCGCATAGATACCGAGCAATATCTTAAGCAGCGTGCTTTTTCCGATGCCGGACAATCCCGTCAGCGCGACAATCTCCCCTCGCTCAATATCAAACGTCGCGTTGCGGATCACTTCCTCCTCGCCGTCGTCATAGATAAACGTCAGATTTTCCGCGTGAAGTCCGGAAAACTCCGGCAGCTCCTTCAAAGCATCCGCCTCCTTCGGCAGATCCTCCAGCTCAACCAGACGCTCCGCGGATGCGATCATAGAGTAATACTGCGGCACAAACCCGGAGATATTGGCAAACGGGCTGCGGATCTGGCTGATCAGCTGCAGCACCGCGGTGAGTGTTCCGTAGGTCAGCGTTCCCCGCAGAATGCCGAATCCGCACCACACCAGTCCAAAGAGGTAGCTGCCCTGCATCACCGCGCCGAACCCCACATTGCAGACATTGGAAAACGTCCGTCTCTTCATGCGGGCTGTCTTATGCGCGGCGGTTCTCTTCTCGGTCCGCAGCGAAGCCATCTCCTCCGCCTCAAAGCTTTTTACAATCAGAATACTCTCCACCGATTCCTGCAGCCAGGAGCGGAGCTTCCCGTCCGACTCCTGCACCTCTTTATGCAGGCGCTTCATCCTGCGGCGGAACAGGAATGCCACGCAGAGCATGAGCACCCCGCCGACCAGGAACAGGCTGCCAAACCGCCAGTCGAGAGTCATCAGGACAACGAGCGCGCACACAAGCTGCACCACCATGGAAAACACACCCGGAATCAGATCGGTGGCATAATCCGCCACAACCTTTACATCATTGGTCATGCGGTTTAACAGTTCGCCGGTGTGATATGCTTTCAGACCGCTGTAGGTGCTGTGCAGGATATTCGTATAGGTATGCTCTTTCAGTTTGTTTTCAATGGATGCGCGGATACTCTCATCCTGCTGCCGGATCACAGCCCGGAGAGCAAGCTGTGCAGCGATAATCCCCAGGAATATCCCGCACCAGCGCAAAAACATCGGCAGATCCAGCGCAACCGCATAATCAATCGCGTTCCTCATCACCAGCGCAAGAATCACAGACAAAAACGCCGTCGCGCCCGTACACAATGTCAGAAGCAAAATCCCCGCCAGACTGGTTCTCACCATTTTCACGATCCAGGCCTGCACCGTATCTCCAAGCAGCAGCCTGCCGAGCGTCCGGACGCCCATCTGCGCCTTATGCCGGAGAAACCGGAGCGGATAAATCAGGTTCCAGAACTTTACATACAGCTGATACCGGATATCTGTGGTACGGATTTCCCGCTGACCCCGCTTCCCGCCTTTTCCGCGCCAGGCGGACTCCATGACTCCCTTCACTGCGGAGAGCGGTACCCGCTCCAGGGCATACGTATTGTCCCCCCGGATGAGACAGATATCCCCGTCATTCCCAATTACGCGGTGCAGTACCTGCACGCCGTCCGGGCGGACATAGAGCACCACATCGTTTTTCCGCGGTCTCCCCTCCAGTTTACGGATCAGGACATGGGAGGTGTAGGTATAGAGAAGCGGCTGCATACTGACGCCCCTGATGGGAATCACAATAAAACCGGCGGAATCCAGTTCATCCAGTTTCGTAGTCTGCTCCGCTGTGCTGTTTTGCTCCAGGCAGCTGTTCTTCTCCGCGCAGCTGTTTTTCCCTGCGCAGCTGTTTTCCTCCGCAGCGCTGTTTATCCCGGCGCAGTTGTTTTCCTCTGCAGCGCTGTTTTTCCCTGCGCAGTTGTTTTCCTCTGCAGCGCTGTTATGCACGGCACTGCTGTTCTTGTCTCCGCTTTCCCTGCTCTCAAAATTGCCATATGACTTCATAACGCCGTCTCTCTCATCCCCAGCTTCCTTATTCTTATTCCGTCAGAAAACCGGCGTCACTCATCTCTTTTATCATTGACTGTACGTCGGCGGCGATATACGCGCGGTCTTCCTCAGTCTCGGCTCCGCAATTCTCCGCCAGCATATCCACAATCTCGTCCGCCGTCCTGCCGGCGGAAAGCCCCTCCCAGATGGTCTTTCCCGTCTCATTGAGCTTAACCATCCCGTGGAACTCCCGACTCGCCTGGCCGGTGGCCACTACCACATATTTCCCCGCAACCCTGCGGATGACAAATCCCTCTTTGATTTTCATAACAATGCTCCTTCCATCTTCATTCCGGCATCCGCCGGAGCATATTCATCTCATCCCGGCATCCGCCAGAGCCTGTTTATCTCATCTGGCGCGGTCTGGATCCCGCGGCTCACATATCTCTCACCCGTCAGGGCTTCAAAGCTGCACCGAACCGCATCCTCGGATCTGTCACACTCCAGCAGATACAGCGGCAGGGCGCCCAGCATCCGGTCAAACAATTCCAGCATAAGGCCTGTGGCTTCCGGCTCATACGGGTGAAACATCTGCCGAAGCATAAGCGAAATCGCCTCGTCCGGGTCAACCCTGCGGATCCGGTTCACGCCATCCTCCGTGCGGCGGAGAAAACAGATCGCACTCATAACCGCGCTTTGCTTCCGGTTCCATCCCTCCTTGCCGCACCAGGGGGTATCGTATGCCGTTATCCTGTCCTTCTCAATATGAAAGATCGGCTTGTCCCCGTTCACAATATCCACATCCGCACCGACATACCGCTTCCACAATCCGATATGCGTAGACTTTCCCGTACCGCTGGCAGCGGTGAAAAGAAGACCTTTTCCTTTATAGGCAATACAGGCTCCGTGAAGCGTAACTCTCTCATAAAAAGGAAGTCTGGAGGCAATCGCGGAATAAATCCCGTCCCGCTCCAGAAATTCATCCCGCATCTCCGGACTGTACTCTCTCATCTCCGCCAGCCTGTCATCCTCAACATAGACAGAAAACAGGGGATCTTTCTCCGTCAGATAGTCCCTGCAGAACCAGCGGCAGTAACTGTATCGGCTTCTGATCTCCATCGGCACACCAGCCAGCTCTATATGAAACGTATCCACTCTGCCTTAACCTCACTTCCTGTTTTCACGCTGATTTTTATATAGCGTAAACTTCGCCGTGCCCGCAGTCATCATTTCACCCACTGTCTTCGCACAGCTCGCACTCTGCGCTCATTATATCACCCTGAAAGATGATTTCCTATCCCTAATTTTAAAAAAACTGTCCGGCGACTAAAATAGTTACCAGGCAGTTTTCTGGCCATTCATACAAAAAAATTACGAATGAATAATTACACTCTGTGTATCAGAAACTACTTCTGTTCCCTTACTTTTCGTCTCAAAAATACGATTTGCTATCTGCAGAGCCCCGTGACCATTACGGATAAAACCAAACATCTGCAATAATTTCGTTGCCGGATCATCCGGGTTATACGGAACCAGCATACATATCTCTATTTTCTACTGTTCATCCCCTCCCAGGCAACCGCTGCCGCTTCCCGGGACATATTGCATTTCAACTGATAGATCGGCACCTCACAGATCAGCCTGTCCATCAGGTCAAGCTGTCTGACAACCTGCTCTGGGTCTTCCGGCAAAAGCACCTGCCGGAAAATCTTATCCAGCACCGTATCCGTTTCAGCCGGAGCAACCTCATTCTTCACACCGCGCTCCAGCAGGCAGAGGGCTTTCAACGGAACCATGTCCGCATTGCCGAGCCGCTCTTTTCCGCGCCAGGGAGTACCGCAGACATAAAATGTGTCATGAATCAGGCGGATGATTGGCTTGTCGCCGTTTAGCATGACCGCCCTGTCTCCGAACTCCCGCATCCAGTAAGCTGCGTGTGTGGACTTCCCCGTTCCTCCGGGGGCAGTAAACACATAGCC